>CAUWDF010000080.1:0-7616 GCA_963557245.1 uncultured Bulleidia sp. | reverse complement strand
CAAACGAAATTATAAACTCACATTAGATGTTGCACTTAATTTGACAAATTACTGAAAGAAAAAATCTTCTTCGTTAGAGTGTTATGCTTTCTAATGGAGAAGATTTTTTTGAGTTGTCATTTCATTTTAACGGTATTTAATACTTCCTCTAAATCTTGTTTTGAGGATGGCTCAAATGTAATTTTGATTGCATCCTCTTCACTATAACGAGGTAAGACATGGAAATGTAAATGATCGACTGTCTGTCCTGCAACTGTACCACAGTTATTTAAGATATTACAACCGACAGCGCCTGTGTTTTTAACAATCTGTTTTGCTAGTTTCTGAGCAACGGTTACACATTTTACAACCGTATCTGTATCGGCTTCGAGAATATTTGTAATATGCTTCTTAGGCATAACAAGAGTATGACCAAATGTAGTCTGTGAAATATCTAGAATAGCTAATACATCCTCATCTTCATAGACAATCGATGATGGAATTTTTCCGTTTATAATATCACAAAAAATGCACATAAAAGTGTCCTCCATTTTTCTTAATTATAGCATAAAGAAAGCCCTACATTCATGAGGAATGAAGGGCTTATGTTTATTCGTTTGTGCTAGAAGCTTCTTTTGAGGAATCTTTTTTGTCGGAATCTTCTTTAAATGTTGAATCAAGATCCTGGACAAGATAGTCTGGATAATCTGCTTTTAAGGCATTATAGATAGTAATGTCATAAACATGGAATCCATACTTGAAGAAGAAATAAGTAGAAGCATCGCTCTTGATCTTATCGAAGGAAGCAAGCTTATTGATTGTTTCCTCTTTGAAGTTATTTGGATCGTTATCATCAAGATGTACAACAAAGATCTTTGAACCATCTGTTGTTGGGATTAAAGACCAACCATCATCTGTTTTTCCATTTGTTAACACAGTGCGAACAGCGGAGTCTAAATCTGCATCTTGCATCGTAATAAGAGTCGATTGTCCATTGGAAGAAGAATTATGACCTGCAGCTGCTTCGGCTGGAGTCTTTGAGCCATCTTTTAATTCAGATAATGCAGCATTAGCATCATCTTGTGAAGTAAATTCAAGGATAGTTGCTTTAACTGGTTGATAAAGTGTTGTGATATCTTTCCAGTTATCTTCAATATAAATACGTGGTAGCTGTTCGGCACGAAGAGAAGGTAAAATCTTCTTTTCAAGATAGTCTTCTTCAGTCATGTTATTCTGTTCTAAGAATAAATTGAATGTATCACCATACATTGATTTATAAGCTTCTAGAGCTGTTTTTGCTTGTTCTTCCATTTCTGGAGTTGTGTCAACTTCAGCGTCTGTAATTTTGGTAGTTGCGTCGGCAATAACAGCAGAAGTTCCTGCTGTGCTCTTCATTAAATCGAAGAGTTCGCCTTTTGTAATCTTATCACCACCGACGGAGAATAAGACAGTTTTTGCATCTTTTAATTTCGCCTGAGCATCTGTACAACCTGCAAGAGGAGAGAGAGCCAGTAAAGATACAAGTAATAAATTACATTTCTTCATTGTAGATCTCCTCAGTTACTTTCTTTGTTTTCATCAGAAGATTCTTCTTTGGATTCAGGTTCTTTATCTGCTTTTTTATCAGAATCTTTTTCTTTATCGGAATCGTTGACATCAAAGTAATCTTTGATTGTTTTTTCAACATCTTTGTTTCCCTTGTAATCAATGCCTAATGAAGATGCTTTTTCCCAAACGGCTTTATTTTCCAGAGTGGAATCGTAATTTTGTACTAATGCAAGATATGGATCTGTATCTGCATTGTTCTTCTCCAGAGTTTCTGGAGTAGAGGCTGTGCACATAATCTTGAAATAGCCGAATGAATCGGAACGAATCCAGTCGCTGACTTCACCTTCTTTTAATGCTAAGGAAGCATCCAAGAAGCTTGCATCCAGAGTTGCTGAATTCTTGTCGATAACGCCTAAGTCTCCACCATTATTTGCTGTAGATGGATCTTCACTGTTGTCAGCTGCAATATCTGCGAAAGTTGTACCAGAAGATAATGCGGAATCTACTTTATCCATCTTTGCTTTTTCTGCTTCAGATGGTTCTGATGTAGGTTTGCTAACATCATCAAACTTGATCAAAATATAACTGATTTGACGAATCTTTAAGTCGTCAAAGTTTGCTTTTGCATATTCAGCAGATACTTGGTTCAGCTTCTGCTGTTCAATTAAGTATTCTTCTAAATCGGAATATCCTGTAGACTGTAAGTCCCCATTTAAATAAGACTCATAGTTAGCACCATAAGATGACTGATAACTGGAGCGGATGGATTCTGCTCTTGCAGAAGCAGTATCCTTGATTTCGTTAGTTGTAGATACCGAAGCATCCGCAACTGCTTTTTTGAATAAGGTAATAAGATTGTCAGTACCTTTTGATGAATATAATTCATCGTAGAACTGAGATGCCGTTGTGTCTTCCTTGTTAATTTCATATACGACACTTTCGCCAGTGACTTCTTTGCCTTTTAGCTTGCCTTTATTTGTGTCGTAAATGTAGAAAGTGATAATTGCAGTGAATGCAATTGTCAATAAAACGACAAACCAATTCTTTTTTAAGAATTTGTTCATGTTTCCTCCTAAACATTTAAAAAACGCTTTACTATTATAAAATAACTAAAAGTGAAACGCAATTTACGAATCACATTAGGTTAAAGATTCAGATAGTGTTCAGATTTTGTCTATATCTAATCGTTATACAGGACAGTTACGCAGAATAATGATATAATTTCCGACGGAAAGAGGTCTTTTATTAAATATGAAAACACTTGAAATTAAGAACCTTCGCGTTGAAGTAGAAGGAAAAGAGATATTAAAGGGCGTCGACCTTACTGTGAATGAAAATGAAGTTCATGCCTTAATGGGTCCGAATGGAAACGGAAAATCGACATTGTTAGCTGCTGTAATGGGAAATCCAAAGTATAAAGTTACAGAAGGCTCTATGACATATGACGGTAAAGACCTGCTGTCAATGCCTGTAAATGAGCGCTCGGTTGCAGGATTATTCCTTGCTATGCAGTATCCTCAGGAAATTCCTGGTGTTACGAACAGTGATTTTTTACGCGCTGCTATGAATGTTAGAAGAGAACAGCCAGTTTCTCTGTTCAAATTTATTAAAGAAATGGAAAAGACAATTAGTGATCTTCAAATGAAAGAGGATCTGGCTCACCGTTTTTTAAATGAAGGATTCTCTGGTGGCGAAAAGAAGAGAAATGAAATTGTACAGATGGAAATGTTAAAGCCATCTTTATCTATGTTAGATGAAATTGACTCTGGTCTGGATGTCGATGCACTTCATATTGTTGCTGATGCATTGAATCGTATGCATGATGAGACTAAGATGTCCATGATTGTTGTTTCGCATTATGAACGTTTTTATCAACTTATTAAACCACAGTTTACGCACGTTCTTGTAAACGGAAAAATTGTTCTGGAAGGTGATGCAGAATTGGCCGATCGTATTGATAAAGAAGGATATGACTGGATTTATAAGGAGTACAATGTACAGCCTGCAGCAGAAGCAACAGAAAATAAGAAAGAACCAAGTCTTTTAGGAACATGTGCAGTACGTACAGCAGCAGAAAGTGCAGGTAAATAATGAAGGAGATTCATGTAAATCAGGATATACGATTAGAAGCTGGATACAATGAGTTTGTAATTGATTCTGATCGTGAATTGGATCTGACATTCCGCGGAGAAGGAACCTGTGAGGTTTTCCTTCGTATCGTTCATGCGAAAAAGATGCGCATTCGTACATTTGCTGCAGCGAATGCAAAGATTTCTTATCTGTTTTGGAATGTCTCAGATAGTGATCTTTCGGTTGATGAATCACATGAAGTTATGCAGGATGCGAATATCACAGTCGCTTATGCGGAATGCAATGGAAAAGAAACAGATCGTAATACGTATGTTTCCCTTCGTGAAGAAGGAGCTTCTGCACTTGTATCTAGTGCGTCTTTAGTAAATTCAAAAAAAGATTATCATATGCAAGTTGTTAATTACGCTCCACATACATATGGTGATATAAAAAATTTTGCAGTTGTTCTTGCGGATGGAAATCTAACAATCGATGCAGTATGCAAGATTGTAAAAGGGGCTCATAGTTCAGAATCTTATCAGACATCTCGTGCACTTTCTTTTGCGGAAGGACAGCATGCAATGATTTTACCAGAACTTTTAATCGATGAAGATGATGTACAGGCATCCCATGCGATGTCTATGGGAAGTGTAGATGAAGACCAGCTTTATTATTTACAGTCTCGCGGTTTGTCGGTACAGGAATGTACTTCATTATTAAGCACTGGTTATTTGATGCCTATTACTCGTATTCTTTCCAATGAAGAATTACAAGAAAAACTAAAAGAAGAAATGGAAAGGAAGATCTTTGAATTATGCTAGATGTTGAAAAAATCCGTCAAGATTTTCCAATGTTCCGCAACAATCCAGATTTAATTTATTTTGATAGCGCAGCGACTTCTTTAAAGCCACAGTGTGTGATTGATGCGGTTGTTGATTTTTATGCTAAGCATACTTCGAATATTCATCGTGGAGATTATGCGATTGCCGTACAGAATGATCGTCTTTATGATGGATGTCGGAAGATTGTAGCGGATTTCATCCATTGTGAACCAGAAGACGTTGTTTACACATATAATGTATCACATTCTTTGAATCAGATTGTTTATGGTCTTTCAAAAGGTTTCTTAAAAGAAGGCGATGTTGTTCTTACAACAATGGCGGAACATGCGTCGAATTTATTGCCTTGGTTCCGCCTTGAAAAAGAACTAGGAATTAGAATTGAATATATTCCTACGGATTCTCAAGCCAATATTCATATTGAAGATTTTTCGAAAGCAATGCATGCAGGTGTAAAAGTGGTTGCTGTTGCACAGGTTACGAATGTATTAGGATCGATACAGCCAATTAAGCAGATGAGTGCGATTGCTCATCAGTATGGTGCATTGATGGTTGTGGATGGAGCACAATCTGTTCCTCATATGCCAGTAAATGTAAAAGATCTTGATGTTGATTTTTTGGGGTTCTCTGCACACAAAATGTGTGGTCCTGGTGGCGTAGGTGTTCTATATGGGAAGAAAGAACTTCTTGAAAAATTGAACCCTGTATTTGAAGGGGGAGATATGAATGCCCGCTTTAACAAAGAAGGTGATGTGATTTTGAAAGAAGCTCCTGTCAAATTTGAAGCTGGCACACCTAATATTGAAGGTGTAATTGGAATGGGAGCTGCAATTCAATATCTTTCTTCAATTGGTATGGATGAAATTCATGCATATGAAGTAGAATTGAGATCGTATTTTTGCGAAAAAATGAAGCAGTTACCAAATATTGAATTATTGAATCCAGATAATGAATCTGGACCTATCGATTTCAATGTAAAAGGCGTATTTGCACAAGATGCAGCTGGCTATTTAGCCGCAAAGAATATTGCCGTTCGTTCCGGTAATCACTGTGCTAAGATACTGCATGAAATTGTCGGAACAGATCAGAGCGTTCGTGCTTCTTTATATTTCTACAATACGAAAGAAGAAGTGGATCGTTTTGTTGAAGTTGCCAAAGATATTACATTAGAAAATGCTGTAGGTATTTTCTTCTAGGAGGGCTTATGTCAAACGAAAAATCACTATTAAATGATCCTGCAGTGCTTCGTGAGCTAATCCTTGATCATTATAGCTATCCACATAACCATAAATTAACGGATGAAGAAGGATATGAGAGTGTTCATATGGCTTCAGATAGTTGCATTGATGATATTACAGTACAGTCTCGTATTGAGGATGGAAAAATTGAAGATATTCGTTTTGATGGTGTTGCATGTGCTATTTCCACAGCTTCTACCTCTATGATGACGGATTTATTAAAAGGAAAGACAGTTGAAGAAGCAAAGAATATCATTGCAAATTATTATCAGATGATCGATGCGAAAGAATATGATCCAGATGTTCTGGAAGAAGCTGTCGCAATGAAAAATGTTTATAAGCAGGCAAATCGTATTAAGTGTGCCACAATCGGTTGGAAAGCGATTGATAAGATGATTGATGAAAGTGAGGAGAAAAAATGAGTGAAAAGATCAATAACAATGATGAAATTCTTTCCTCACAGGATGATTATAAATATGGCTTCCATGATGATAATGTAAAAGCAGTTCTTGATACAGGAAAAGGTCTTACAGAAGAAATTGTTCGCAAGATTTCGGCATATAAAAATGAACCAGATTGGATGACTGAGTTTCGAGTTAACGCATTTCATCAATTTGAAAAGATGCCAATGCCAGAGTGGGGACCAGATCTTTCAGAAATTGATTTTCAGGATTTTACTTATTATAAAAAAGTTTCCAATGAAGCGGAAAAGAGTTGGGATGATGTGCCAGAAGACGTAAAAAACACGTTTGAAAAATTAGGTATTCCAGAAGCAGAAAGGAAATATCTTGCTGGAGTTACGACACAATATGAATCCGAAGCGGTATATCATAATATGTTAGATGAGTTGACATCGAAAGGTGTTATCTTTCTAGATATTGACTCTGCTTTAAAAGAGTATCCAGATCTTTTTAAGAAATACTTTGCAACAATCGTGCCACCATCTGATAACAAGTTGGCGGCTCTGAACTCTGCAGTATGGTCTGGTGGTTCCTTTATTTATGTACCAAAAGGGGTTAAAGTAGAAAAACCTTTACAGTCTTATTTCCGTATTAATTCGGAATCTATGGGACAGTTTGAACGTTCTATTATTATTGTTGATGATGGGGCAGAATGTTCTTATGTAGAAGGTTGTACAGCTCCGCAGTATTCGAAAGATTCTATGCATGCTGCAGTTGTAGAAGTATTTGTCGGTGAAGGAGCACGTTGCCGTTATTCTTCTGTACAGAACTGGTCAAATAATATTTTGAACCTTGTTACAAAGCGTGCAAAGGTACAGGCACATGGTACGATGGAGTGGATTGATGGAAACATCGGTTCACGTATTTCAATGAAATATCCAGCATGTATTCTTGCTGGAGAGTATGCGAGAGGTTTATGTATTTCGATTGCTGTTGGTTCAAAAGGACAGTTTCAAGATACAGGAGCTAAGATGATTCATTTAGCTCCACATACAAGTTCAAGTATTGTTTCTAAGTCCATTTCTCGTAATGGTGGTGTTACAAATTTCCGTGACTGGATTCGCTTTACAAAACATGCAGAACATTCGAAAGCAAAGATTGAATGTGACACCTTGATTTTAGATGATAAGTCTAGAAGTGATACAATCCCGTTAAATGTCAATGATTCTCATACATCTGTTATTGAGCATGAAGCGAAAGTATCTAAAATCTCTGAAGATGAATTATTCTATCTAATGAGTAGAGGCCTTTCGGAACAACAGGCTACAGAGATGATTATTATGGGATTCTTAGAACCATTTACACGTGAACTTCCAATGGAATATGCGGTTGAATTGAATCAGCTTTTGAAAATAGATATGTCCGATTCAATTGGATAAAATATTGTTTTAAATATTGCTTCTGTATTTATGGTACAGAAGCTTTATTTTGTAGATGAATTATCATTTTAAGTGCAACACTTATAAAAAATAAAAGTCCAT
>CAUWDF010000079.1:0-7641 GCA_963557245.1 uncultured Bulleidia sp. | reverse complement strand
AAAGAGGCTGTAGCCTTGAATGAATTAACCAAATTCACTCAATCGTTACAGCCCCTTATTTTATGCAAAGAATTTATTATAGATCCATACACAAATGGAAGATCCAATTGCAGCAACAATTCCATGACCAATGACATTATTTGCATGTAGTCCTATGAGTCCAAATAAAAAGTTTCCTACAATCCCACCAACAAGACCTAACAAAATAGTCATTGTCAATGAATTATTAAGATGCATGAGTTTACAAGTTAGCCATCCAGCTATACCTGCAACAACCAGATCCAATAGTAATTCGAATAACATAGTATTCCTCCTAGTACTTTTCATAGTAACACAGATTTCTTTGGAAGATGGTGTTTAATCTTTAAGATGATGTTCTTCTAACATTTGTAATAAGAATCCTTCTCGAATGCCTGTGGCAGAAATTAATATAGTTTTTGCATGGAAGGCTTCACAGATTTCTAGAATCATATGAATTCCAGGTAAGAAGACTGGGATTCTTGCAGGGTCTACCACAGAATGAATGATTTCTGTGATTTCAGGTTCTTCCTCTAGAGCGTCTTTGTAAAAATCTCTTAATTGCTCAACAGTGATTGTATTCTTTGTTTGGTGAAGACAGTCCGCCACGAGTCCTATATAGCGCATTGTTCCTCCGATTCCAATTACTGTATTACTTTGCGTATAAAAGCTTGGATATTTTCCTTGAGTTTTTTTTATTTCATTCATACAAATATCTGTATCAAGGGGTAGGTGAGCTAAACGTACACAACCTAATGGGAAGCTGATGGCATCAATTGGTTTAGAATCTTTAAAGGAAATCAGTTCAGTGCTACCACCACCAACATCAAACGCAATGCCATCCGTAACTTCAGGATAGCTAAACTTTGTTCCATAATAATCATATAAAGCTTCTTGTTCTCCGGCTAATGGAAATATTTCAAATCCAGTAGAAGCAAGAGCTTGAATCAATTCCTCACGATTTTCAATACGACATGGTTCTGTTACATCCGCCCACTTATATTCAATTTTGTAATCTTTAAGAATATGTGCATAAGATTTTAAAATTTTTGTAGCATGCTCGATTCCTTCTTGTGACATGATTCTATTTTCATCTACATAGTCAATCAAGTGAGCAGCAGTACTCTGATGGAAAAGTGTCATTGGTTTACCATTTCTGATTTCGTAAATGAGTAATACGATTGTATTTGAGCCGATATCGGCAATTCCATATTTTTCCATATATCCTCCATAATGTTATTAAAACAATACGCAAAAATGTATGAAAACTCAATAATAGAATGGTATAATAAACAAAGAAAAACCGGAGGATAATCATGTATAAACGTGTTCTTTTAAAGCTTAGCGGCGAAGCACTGTCCGGTAAGGAGAAGAACTTTGATCCAACTGTACTGCATGAACTTGCAGTAGAGATTAAAGAAGCTCAGCAGTGCGGCATTGAGATTGCTATTGTAGTAGGCGGCGGTAACTTTATCCGTGGAAAGACAGTCGCTGATATCGGTATTGACCGTGTTCAGGGAGATTATATGGGCATGCTTGCAACTATTATTAATGCATTGGCTATTCAGTCAGCATTAGAGCAGGTAGGCGTTGATACTCGTGTTCAGACATCTATTGAAATGGAAAAGGTTGCTGAACCATTTATTCAAAGACGTGCAATGCGTCATTTAGAAAAAGGAAGAGTTGTTATTTTCGGTGGTGGAACAGGTTCCCCATATTTCTCAACAGATACAACAGCAGCTCTTCGTGCTAGCGAAATTAAAGCAGATGTAATTCTGATGGCTAAGAATGGTGTTGATGGTGTTTATACCGCTGACCCAAAGAAAGATTCAAATGCAACTAGATATGAACATTTAACATATATGGATCTTTTAAATAAAGGATTACAGGTTATGGATTCTACAGCAACAAGTATGTGTATGGATAACAATATGGAATTAATGGTTTTCAATATGAATGAACCAGGTAATATTGTTAAAGCTATGAAGGGTGAAAAGATTGGCACCATCATCAACAGGGAGGAAAATTAAACATGGCATATCCAATTATTGACAGCAGCTCTGCAAAGATGGACAAAGTTATTGAGCATTTAAAGGAAGAATTAGCAGAAGTACGTACAGGAATGGCTAGTGCAGCGATGCTAAATCGTGTAGAAGTAGAATATTATGGTTCTCCTACACCATTGAATCAGATTGCTGGTATTTCTGTTCAGGAAGGTAGAACTTTAGTCGTTAAGCCTTATGATCCATCTTCTTTAAAAGATATAGAAAGAGCTTGTAATGAAGCAGATTTAGGTATGGTACCTCAGAACGATGGCTCTGTGATTCGTCTGAATGTTCCGCAGCTTACTGGTGAAACACGTAAAGAAATGGCTAAGAAAGTTGGCAAGATTGCCGAAGAATGTAAGATTCAGATTCGTAACATTCGTCGTGATGCGAACCAGGCTGTTAAGAAAGATAAGACTATCGATGAAGACCTTCAGAAGGATACTGAAGAAGAGATTCAGAAGCTGACAGATAAGTTTATTAAAAATATTGATGAACTTTCTAAAGCAAAGGAAAAAGAAGTTCTGAATCAATAATATCCGGACAGACCGGTTTTCCGGATCTGTCTTTTTTCTATTTGTTTTTCATGAATTAGAATGGAGATTTTCATATGAAAGATTGTCGTCATGTTGCTATTATCATGGATGGTAATGGTCGATGGGCAAAAGCCAAAGGTATGCCGCGTACAGCAGGACATTTAGTTGGTAGTGATAATGTTCGTAATATTGCGATTGCTGCTAATGAAATGGGCATAGAATATTTGACTTTATATGCGTTTTCGACAGAAAATTGGAAACGTAGTAAAGATGAAGTTAGTTATATTATGAATCTGCCTTCCATTTTTTTTAAGAAATACATGAAGGAATTCTTGAATCGTGGTTTTCAATTAAATATTCTGGGCGAGTTAGATGGACTTCCAGATTCGACGCGTAGAGTTTTGGAAGAAGCAATGGCAGAATCCAAAGATAATCAGGGGCTAAAATTAAATATTTGTATGAACTATGGTTCGCAAAGAGAAATTCTTTTAGCAGCAAAGCATTATGCAGAAGATGTAAAAAATGGAAAAGCAGATTTAAATATCGATGAGCGAGGTTTTGAATCTTATTTCATGACAGCTGGTTTTCCACCTGTAGATCTTTTAATTCGGACTTCTGGTGAGGAACGAATTTCCAATTATTTATTGTGGCAGATTGCCTATGCAGAATTAGAATTTGTTCCAGAAAGTTGGCCTGAATTTACACCAAAAGCATTTCAACGTTGTATGGATGAATATCAGAAAAGAGATCGTAGATTCGGAGGAGTAAAAAATGTCTAAAAAAATGATTGTTAAGATCATCAGTGCATTGGTCGTTATTGCAATTGTAATTCCACCTTTATATTTTGGTGGTAACTTCTTGCTATCTTTAATGGCCATCATTGCAGCTGGAGCCTCTTACGAGACAGCACGTCTTTTAGAACATAAAAGTGTTCTTCTTGCTACAATATTAAATTTTGCAGCAGTTATGACAATGTATTTCGTTCCGGAAAATTTTGTGGCATCTGTTTCTGTATTATGGCTTGTTGTATTATTTGTAATTGAGTTGATGCGCGGTGAAGTTGCTACAGATAATGTGGTTTATCCATTTGCTCTTACTTTCCTTATTGGTATGGCATTACGTTGTGTTCGCAATATCTATAGCGGAAGTTGGACTGGTTGGATGGTCATGGTTTTTGTGGCTCTTGCATGTTTCTTATGCGATACAGGCGCCTATTTCTTTGGCGTATTCTTTGGAAAGCATAAGATGATTCCAGCGGTATCTCCAAATAAGACATGGGAAGGTTCAATTGGTGGATATTTTACAGGATTTATTGGAAGCTTATTATTTGCTTGGTTCATGTTACCAGAGATGCCTAAAGCATTCATTATTACTGCTGCTTCTTTTTTACCTTTAGTAGCACAGGTTGGAGATCTGTCTTTTTCTTCCATTAAAAGAAGATTTGGAATTAAAGATTTTGGCAATTTAATTCCAGAGCATGGTGGATTTTTAGATAGAGTTGATAGCCTTATTTTCTGTTTGATGGTGTTTAATGCTTTAATGCTAATTTTTGGAGTTATGTAATATGAAGAAGATAGTGCTTTTAGGTGCTTCTGGTTCGATTGGGTGTCAGACGATTGATATTATTCGGCAGCATCCGGATTTTTTTGAACTGAAGGCTTTTGGAGTTGGTAGAAATATTCAGAAAGCAGAAGAATATCTGCATTTATTTCCAAATATAAATACAATCTGTGTTCAGCGTAAAGAAGATGCTTTTGAATTAGAAAAAAAATATCCATTCCTTAATGTCTTGGTTGGAGACGAAGGGATGAAAACGCTCGCCTCTTTAGAAGATTATGATCTTCTTGTAAATGCACTTGTTGGGTTCGTCGGATTTTTTCCTACACTAGCGGCTATTGAAACAAAGCATGATGTAGCACTTGCTAATAAAGAAACACTTGTATGTGGTGGATCATTGATTCGTAAAGCGTTAGAAGAAAACGGATGTCAGCTTTTTCCAATTGATAGTGAACACTCAGCAATATGGCAAGCGTTACAAGGAAATAAAAAAGAACAAGTAAAAAATTTATGGATTACTTGTTCTGGAGGCTCTTTCCGTAATCGTACAAGAGATGAGTTAAAGAGTGTTACAGTAGAACAAGCTCTTGCACATCCTAACTGGTCTATGGGGGAGAAAATTACAATTGATTCTGCTACTTTAATGAATAAAGGATTTGAAGTGATTGAGGCACATTGGCTATTTGATATCGATTATGATCATATCAAAGTTGTTATGCATCCAGAATCTGTTGTTCATTCAGCTGTTGAATATATTGATCATAGTATTATGGCACAGATGGGAGCTCCGGATATGCGTTTACCAATACAATATTCTTTAACGTATCCAGAACGTTTTTCGTTTGAACAGAAGAATCCATTAGATTTATGTCAGCTCGGTTCTCTTCATTTTGAAAAACCAGATATAGAACGTTTTCCTTTATTGGCACTTGCATTTGAAGCAGGAAAAAAAGGTGGAGATCTATGTGCTGTAATGAATGCCACAAATGAAGTGGCGAATCTTGCATTCCGTAATGGTAAGATTCCATTTTTGATGATTGAAGAAACAGTTACTGAAGCAGTGCATACTGTACCATTTAAACAACTTAATTCGACTGATGATCTTGTTTATGCAGATCAATGGGGAAGAGAATTTGCCGAAAAATATATTAATCGGTGATTTCAGACAGAAGTCACATCATATCAGTGATTTCTGTTTTATAATCGATTTGTATGAATGGAGTTATAAATGAATTTTTTTGTTAATATCTTGTTATTACTTGTATTACTGTCCATGGTTATTTTAATTCATGAGGCAGGACATTTAATTGTTGCAAAATTTTTTGGTGTTTATTGCTTTGAATTCTCATTTGGAATGGGACCAGTTCTCTTTAAGAAAAAATGGAAAGAAACGCAATATTCGATTCGAGCATTGCCAATTGGTGGATTCGTTTCTATGGCAGGTGAGCCAGATGGAGATGAGGCTTACCCAGATGTAGAAGTACCTCAAGGAAGACGTTTGACAGAAAAGAAATCATGGCAGAAGATTCTGATTATGCTTGCAGGTGTGTTCATGAATCTTATTTTAGGATGGATTATTTTATCCTTTATCTTGCTAGGAGCAGGAGGTTTTCGAGAATCTCCAAAAGCTGTTGTCGATCAAGTCGTAGAAGGCAGTCCGGCAGATATTGCAGGATTTCAGTCAGGTGATAAAATTTTAAAGATTGAAAAAGAAGATGGTTCATCGGTCAAACCTAAAACGTTTTTAGATATGCAGTCGTTTGCGTCTTCTTATGATGGAATTGAAACGTATACAGTTCAAAGAGGTGACGAGACACTTGAATTTGAATTGACTCCAGAATTTAATGAAGAGTCACAAATGTATATGATTGGGATTTCTGCAGCTGCGAGCGAAGTGAAAAAAGTGAATTTTTTAAACTGCTGGTATTATGGTTTCACAGAAGTTGGAATGCTTGTTAAAATGATTATGACAACTCTTTCTGGGCTAATTTTCCATGGTTCGGGTTTAAATCAATTGAGTGGTCCGGTAGGCATTTATCAAGCTACAAGTACATATGCTAGCATGGGATTTCAGAGTTTTATGTTACTCGTTGCACAGATGTCGATTAATTTATGCATTTTTAACTTATTACCTTTACCAGTTCTTGATGGTGGCCAGGTTGTGATTACATTAGTTGAATGGGCTACTCATCGAGAATTGAATGAAAAAGTGAAGACTGCTATTATGTTACTGTGTTGGGTATTCCTAATAGGTCTTATGGTTTTTGTAACGTGGAATGATATTGCACGTTTAATAGGTTGAAAGAAAGGGACAACTATTTTATGACAACTATTTTAGTTACAGGTGGAACTGGATATATCGGTTCCCACACAGTTGTAGCTTTGCAGCAGGCAGGCTATGATGTTATTGTATTAGACAACCTTTACAACTCTAATAGAGCTGTATTAGGCCGCATTGAAACGATTACAGGAAAGATGCCTAAGTTCTATGAAATGGACATTCTTGATCGTGCCGGTCTTGATCGTGTATTTGAAGAAAATAAGATTGATGCAGTAATTCATTTTGCAGGATATAAGGCAGTAGGAGAATCTGTTGAAAAACCTTTGGTATATTATGAGAACAACATTTCTGGTTCACTTAATCTATATCAGGCTATGAAGAAGGCTGGATGTAAGACTCTTGTATTCTCTTCTTCTGCGACGGTTTATGGGGATCCTGAGAAATGTCCAATTACAGAAGATTCTAAAGTTGGTGGAACAACAAATCCATACGGAACTTCCAAGCTGATGAATGAGCAAATTCTTGAAGATGTATGTAAGTCTGATGATGAATGGTCTGTTATGTTATTAAGATACTTCAACCCAATTGGAGCACATCAGAGTGGTCTTTTAGGTGAAGTTCCTAACGGAATTCCAAATAATCTTGTGCCTTATATTGCGCGTGTAGCAAATGGTACACTTGAATACCTGAGAGTATTTGGGAATGATTATCCTACACCAGATGGAACAGGTGTTCGTGACTATATTCATGTTTGTGACCTTGCGGATGGTCATATTGGTGCTGTTAAGTACGCTCTTGAACATAAAGGAGTTGAACATGTAAACCTCGGTACTGGAAAGGGATATAGTGTTCTGGATGTTCTTCATGCATATGAAAAGGCATGTGGTAAAGAACTTCCATACAAGATTCTTGACAGACGTCCAGGCGATATTGCAGAATGCTATGCAGATCCTTCTAAGGCTAAAAAATTATTTGGTTGGTCTGCAAAATACAATATTGACGATATGTGCAGAGATTCTTGGAACTTCACGGTTAAGAATCCAAATGGTATTGAATAAACTTTATTTGCGTATTTAAAAAAACGTTATTTTTGAAGAGTTTTTTCATAAATATATCACAGAGCAGAGCGTACAGTTCTGCTCTTTTTTCTTATAAGTAATTTGTCAAATTAAGTGCAACATCTAATGTGAGTTTATAATTTCGT
>CAUWDF010000078.1:0-7674 GCA_963557245.1 uncultured Bulleidia sp. | reverse complement strand
TACGTACGGTGGTGTGAGAGGTTGGGGATTCATTAAAATCCCATCCTACTCGATTATAAAAGTGATTGATTATTTAAAAGATAGGTTTCCTTTTTTGCAATCATACAATTCTTTATGCACTTTCGTATGTTATACATTTTTACATATTAGAAATATGAAAGCAAAATAAATCATCCAGTATGATATTTATAATAATAAGCATATTTAAAGAGAAATGTAGTGGAAATTAGCACTGTAGTATTGACAGTGCTAATGTCTCGATATATGATACTAGCAGACGTTAGAAATGAGTGCTAACGCAGGAGGAGGGATTGGGATGCTGACACCAAGAAGAATAGAAATATTCAAAGCGGTTGTCGATGAATTTATTCAGACAGCAGAACCGGTTGGATCCAAGACCCTGCAGAAGAAATACAATCTTCAGTATTCAAGTGCAACCATTCGTAATGATTTAATGGCTTTGGAGGAGATGGGATATCTTGAAAAAACACATACTTCTTCAGGTCGAGTACCAAGTACACTTGGTTATAAATTCTATTGTGAAAATTTACTGAGTGAAATAAATGTAGTAGATCAAAAGATGGAATTGGCAATTCGTGATGCATTCAATGCATCAAATATGAATATCGAAGATGCAGTTCATAAGTCATGTGAGATTATTTCAGAAATGACAAATATGACAACAGGTGCCATTGGTCCAGATTCATCCGTTCAGACATTAGAACATATTAAAATATTTCAGTTGGATGAAAGAAATGCTGTATGCGTCTTTATTACAAATACAGGCCATACTGAAACAAAAAATTTCCACTTCGACGAAAATATTCCATTATCCGATATTGAATCGTGTACGGATGTATTAAATGAAAAACTGAAACATGTACCAATCAGCCAGTTGGCAGCTCGAATGAAAGAAATTCGTCCAGAGTTGAATTCTGTTGTACAAAGACATGATTTATTATTTACAGCATTTGTTAAAGCATTTGTTAAGTTTGCAAGCGATAATGTCTATTTCTCTGGCAAAGATAAAATGCTCTATCAGCCAGAATTTGAAGATATTTCAAAGCTGAAGAAATTAATGAGCATGTTAGATGATTCGACAGTATGGAAACGTATTGGAACCAGTAAGAATGCAGTTGCGGTAAGTACACGCAACGGTGCAGAACTTACCTGGATTAATGATTTAGCTGTGGTAAGATCAAAGTTCAAAGTTACAGACAAAGAAAATGGTGAGTTTGTTGTTGTTGGACCAAGCCGTATGAATTATGATCGGGTAGTTACTATGGTAGAGTACGCAGCCCGAATGATAGAAAAAATGTATCTAACTGAAGGAGATGATCAAAGTAATGGACGAAACAGTTAAAAAAGAAACCTCTGCAGAAGAAAAGACTGCAGAAACATCTGCAAAGGAAACATCTCCTGTGCAGGAAAAATCAGAAAAATGTGAGTGTTCTTGTGACAACAAAAAAGAATCGAAGCATGGTAAGTTCTGCAAAGAATCAGAAGCTGAAAAGCTAAAGAAAGAAAACGAAGAACTGAAAGGCCAAGTTGAACAGTTAAAGAATGCTTATGCCAAAGCATATGCAGATACTGAGAATATGCAGAAGCGTTTAAAGAAAGAGTTTGAACAGAAGTCTAAGTATCAGATTCAATCTTTTGCACTCGAAGTACTTCCAGTATTAGATAACTGTGAACGTGCTCTGGCGCAGGCTACGAGTGATGAGGCATATCGCAAGGGTGTCGAAATGATTTATAATCAGCTTCGTAAAACTCTTGCAAAGGAGGGTGTTGAAGAAATTGAAGCAGAAGGACAGCCATTTGATGGCAATTGGCATCAGGCTTTAATGAGTGAACACAAGGATGGTGTTGAGCCAGGAATCGTTATTGAAGTCCTGCAGAAGGGCTACAAGTTAAAAGACCGCATTTTAAGAGCGGCAATGGTTAAGATTAGTGATTGACAAAGGAGATAGATACTATGAGTAAGATTATTGGTATTGACTTAGGTACAACAAACAGCTGTGTTGCTGTTATGGAAGGTAAGGAGGCAAAAGTTATTACAAACCCAGAAGGAAACCGTACTACACCATCTGTAGTTGCCTTCAAGAATGGGGAAAGAATTGTTGGTGATGCTGCTAAGAGACAGCTTGTCACAAACAAGAATACAGTTTATTCCATTAAGAGACTGATGGGTACAAGTGAAACAGTCACAATGGAAGGTAAAGAATATACACCTCAGGAGATTTCTGCTATGATTCTGACTTATTTAAAGGATTATGCAGAATCTTACCTTGGTGAAAAGGTCGATAAGGCTGTTATTACGGTTCCAGCATACTTTAATGATGCACAGCGTCAAGCAACAAAAGATGCAGGTAAGATCGCAGGATTAGATGTTCAGCGTATTATCAATGAACCTACAGCATCTGCATTAGCATTCGGTCTTGATAAGGACCAGAATGAAGAACATAAGATTCTTGTATATGACCTTGGCGGTGGTACGTTCGATGTTTCTATTTTGGATATTGCAGATGGTACATTCGAAGTATTATCTACAGCAGGTGATACACGTTTAGGCGGTGATGACTTCGACCAGAAGATTATCGATTGGCTCGCTGAAGACTTCAAGAAAGAACATAATATCGATCTTAGAAACGATAAGATGGCATTACAGAGATTAAAAGAAGCTGCTGAAAAGGCTAAGAAGGATCTGTCTGGCACATTACAGACTCAGATTTCTTTACCATTTATCTCTGCAGGTGCTGAAGGCCCATTACACTTAGAGGCTACTTTAACAAGAGCTCAGTTTGATGCAATGACAAAGGATCTTGTTGATCGCACAATGGTTCCAGTTAGAAATGCTATGCGTGATGCTAAACTCACTGCTTCTGATTTAGACCAGGTACTTCTTGTTGGTGGTTCTACACGTATTCCAGCAGTTCAGGAAGCTGTTAAGAGAGAACTCGGAAAAGAACCTAATAAGTCTGTTAACCCAGATGAGTGTGTAGCTCTTGGAGCGGCTATTCAGGGTGGTGTTATTTCTGGTGATGTTAAGGATGTCCTCCTTCTTGATGTCACACCACTAAGCCTTGGTATTGAAACAAATGGTGGTGTTATGACAGTCATGATTCCAAGAAATACAACTATTCCAACATCCAAGTCTCAGATTTTCTCTACAGCTGCAGATAATCAGCCAGCCGTAGATATCCATGTATTACAGGGTGAAAGACCTTTAGCAAATGATAACAAGACATTAGGAAACTTCATGCTTGATGGTATTGCTCCAGCAAGAAGAGGTGTTCCACAGATTGAAGTTACATTTGATATCGACGTTAATGGTATTGTTAAAGTTTCCGCAAAAGATAAAGGAACAAATAAGGAACAGCATATTACAATTCAGAATTCCTCAGGTTTAACAGATGCAGAGATTGACAGAATGGTAAAGGATGCTGAAGCTCATAAGGCTGAAGATGACAAGCGTAAGGAAGACATCGAAACTAAGAATAAGGCAGAAGCTTATATCAATCAGATTGACGAGACTTTAAAGACAGACAATGCGAATGTTACACAGCAGCAGAAAGATGAAGTTAAGAAGCTTAGAGATGAACTTCAAGAAGCTCTTGACAAGAATGATATGGACAGTCTTAAGACAAAGTTAGATGCACTGGAGCAGGCAGCTAATGCTATGGCACAGCAGATGTATCAGCAGCAGGGCGCTCAGGGTCCTCAGGGTGCAGCTGGATCTGCAAACACAGGCTCTTCCAATGGAAATGATGATGTTGTAGACGCTGATTTCCAGGAAAAGAATTAATAAATAATATAACAGATGCGGGACCTTTAGATTCCGCATCCTGTTTTTAGAGAAAGGCAGGCTTAGATATGGCTGATAAAAGAGATTATTATGAGGTATTGGGTATATCCAAAAATGCAACAGATGATGAGATAAAAAGAGCCTATCGTAAGCTCGCAAAACAGTATCATCCGGATTTGAATAAAGCTCCGGACGCGGCTGAGAAGTTTAAAGAAGTAAATGAAGCATATGAGATACTCTCAGATCCGCAGAAACGTCAGACGTATGATCAGTTTGGTTTTGCGGGTATGGATGGTAGCCAGATGGGTGGATTCTCTTCTGGAGACTTCGGTGGATTTGATGATATTTTCTCTACATTCTTTGGCGGTAGTGGTTTTGGCGGTTCAACACAGAGACAGAGTAATGCTCCAAGAAAAGGCAATGATAAGTTCTTACGTATGAATGTTTCTTTCTTAGATGCATGCTTTGGTAAGACAGAATCTATAAATATTACAGTTGATGAACAGTGTGAGAACTGTCATGGTAGTGGTGCAGAAAGTTCCTCTGATATTGAGACATGTTCTACATGCCATGGTACAGGTTATGCAGAGCGTATTCAGAATACGATGTTTGGACAAATGCGCACGCAGACAGTATGCCCTAAGTGTCATGGAACAGGTAAATATGTTCGTAAGGCCTGCCATGTATGTGGTGGTAATGGATACAATCGTAAGAGAGTATCGGTTGATGTTAAGATTCCGGCAGGTATTTCTTCTGGTCAGCAGTTGCGTGTAGCAGGTAAGGGTGAGCGTGGTGAAAATGGCGGACCTAACGGTGATCTTTATATTGAGATTAATGTTGAGCCACATAAGTATTTCACACGTGATGGTAAAGATATCTTATTGGATATACCGGTATCTGCTGTTGATGCGACACTCGGTACAACAGTTGAAGTTCCTACAATTGATGGTGAAGTATCGATGAAGATTCCAGCAGGAACACAGGATGGTACACGATTACGTCTCAAATCTCGTGGTGTAGTTGATTTAAGAGGCGGTAGACAAGGTGATCAGATTTGTACTGTTCGAATCAAAGTAGATACAGATCTTACTAAGAAAGAAAAAGAACTTTATCGTCAGTTGCAAGAATTGCAGGAAAATGGTAAGGGAACAACAATTTGGCAAAAATTTAAAAAACAGTTCTCGTTATAATGTGTTACGAAAGGAGGAATGGTGTTCATGAATCCTGATATTTTAACAGAGGCTTTACAAGCGCTTTTACAAAAAGCTATTACAAATGCACAAGAATCTGGTAATAGCGAAGTAACTCCAGAACATATTCTATCGGCTATGCTAGAAGATGATACATTGGATGGAATCTGGGAGAGACTTCAAATAGATAAATCTGCACTCCTTACATTCGTTCAAGAACGTCTCGAAAGACTACCAAAGGTTGATGGGGCAAATGAACTTCGTTTAGATCGTTATTCTTCGGAAGGTTATCAGAAAGCTTTGGAATATATGAAGAAGATTGGCGATACATATATGAGTGCAGCAGCGTTACTGATTGGCTTATGTATGACAAATGCACCAGTCATTCAGGATATGATGCAGAAATTTAACTTTAATCTTCGGCAGGTATTACAGGCAGAAGAAGATAGAAGAGGAGGTATGAAGATGGACGATAAAAACAATGAAAGCCAGCTTGATGCCTTAAAGAAATATGGGCATGATCTAGTACAGGATGTAAAAGATGGTAAGATTGATCCAGTCATTGGCAGAGATGATGAGATTCGTCGTGTCATTGAAATTCTTTCCCGTAAAACAAAGAATAATCCTGTTTTAATTGGTGAACCTGGTGTAGGTAAGACAGCGATTGCGGAAGGCATTGCTTGGCGAATCTATAAAGGTGATGTGCCATCTGGTTTGAAAAATAAGCGTCTGATTGAATTGGATATGGGTTCTTTGATTGCCGGTGCAAAGTATAGAGGTGAATTTGAGGAACGGCTAAAAGGAGTTTTAAAACAAGTTCAGAAAGCAAATGGTGGAATTATCTTATTTATTGACGAGATTCATAATCTAGTCGGTGCAGGTAAGACAGAAGGTTCTATGGATGCGGCAAACTTATTGAAACCAATGTTAGCTAGAGGTGAATTGAAATGTATTGGTGCGACAACTTTCAATGAGTATCGTCAATACATTGAGAAAGATCGTGCTTTGGAAAGAAGATTCCAAAAAGTTATGGTCAGTGAGCCTACAGTTGATGATACGATTGCAATTCTTCGTGGTTTGAAGGAAAGATTTGAGAATTATCATCATGTTACTATTAAAGATGAAGCTCTTGTCGCAGCAGCAAAACTTTCGGATCGTTATATTACAGATCGATTTTTACCAGACAAAGCAATTGACTTAGTCGATGAAGCTTGTTCTTCTACACGAGTTGCTTTGGATTCCATGCCTCCAGAACTTTATACATTGGATCGTAAGATTAAGACGTTAAAGATGGAACAGGCATCTATGAAGAAGGAGACAGATGAGAAGGCCGTTGCTCGTAAGATGGAAATTTCAAAAGAATTAGCTGATCTTTCTGAAAAATTCGAGGCTGGCACTTCTAAGTGGAATGCCGAGAAAGAAAAACTGAACGAAATTGCAAATGCGCAGGAGAAACTGGATAAAGCTAGAAGAGATTTGATTGATGCACAGAATCAAGCAGATTATGAAAAAGCTGGTGAATTACAATATAATACAATTCCACATTTAGAGAAGCTGATTCGCGAAGGTAATGATTCTAAAGATGGTACAATGCTCAAACAGACTGTGGATGAAGAGTCAATTGCTAAAATTATTTCACGTTGGACACATATTGATATTACGCGTCTTCAATCTACAGAAAGAGAAAAAATTCTTCGTTTACCAGAAGTATTAGCGAAACGTGTCATGGGTCAAGATCAAGCTTTGCGTCTTGTCAGTGATGCGATTATGCGTTCTAAAGCAGGAATTCAGGATGAGAATCGTCCTTTAGGGTCCTTCTTGTTCCTGGGGCCAACTGGTGTTGGTAAGACAGAAGTTGCAAAGGCACTAGCACAACAGTTATTTGATGATGAGTCAAAAATTGTTCGTATTGATATGTCTGAATATATGGAGAAATTTAGTGTCTCTAGATTGATTGGTGCTCCTCCAGGATATGTTGGCTATGAAGAAGGGGGCCAATTGACAGAAGCTGTTCGTCGTAATCCATATAGTATTGTTCTTTTGGATGAAATAGAAAAAGCACATCCAGATGTATTTAATATTTTATTACAAATTTTGGATGATGGTCGTATTACAGATTCGAAGGGGGTTACGGTCGACTTCAAGAATACAATTATTATTATGACTTCAAATTTAGGTTCTGCATATGCATTTGAACAAGATCCTAAAGGACGTGAAGAACATTATATGAATGAAGTTCATAAGTTCTTCAAGCCTGAATTGATTAATCGCATTGATGAAATAATTGTATTCAATTCTCTTGATGTTTCTGTTCAGAAGAAAGTTGCAGATAAGTTCTTGAATATACTCAGAGAACGTATTCAGAAGGATAAAAATGCAGATATGATTGTTACAGATCGTGCGAAGGATAGAATCATTGAATATGGTGTTGATCCTCAGTTCGGTGCTCGTCCAATGAGACGTCATATCCAGAGAGAGATTGAAACAGAAGTTGCAAAAGCAATCCTGGAGAATTCCGATATTTCCGGAAAGACGATTGTCGTAGATTCAAATAGTGATGGCTATCAGGTATCCATTCATTGATATCTTACTAAATAGTTTTTTAGTATTTTCTTCCTTTTTTCTTAAAAGTAATTTGTCAAATTAAGTGCAACATCTAATGTGAGTTTATAATTTCGT
>CAUWDF010000077.1:0-7844 GCA_963557245.1 uncultured Bulleidia sp. | reverse complement strand
TTTGTTCTTCTGTATATTTTGATCGTCTTCCCATAAAAAATCCCATCTCCATAGACAGATGAAATTTTAATTATTTCGTCTGTCTACTTTAATGGGAATGTAACAGTTTTAGAATAGGGTATCCATGTATTTTATTTTAATGGATCTGCTTTTTTTAGAATCTCTTTTGATGGTTTATTTGCGTCATTCTGCCATGGGGCTAGATAGAGTTCATAATATTCATCATAGGTCAGATGCGAATCGGTAATTGCCTTAGCTAGAGCGGGGCCAACATAGCGAAGATGCGTTATTTCATCATAGCCAGTGATAGATGCTTTCGCTGGTGGATAACGTTCGATGAAGCCATAGGAGGTTTCATTTTCTTTTAACCATTTGTATGCTTCGGTATTCGCAAAGTCATCTGTATTTTCATAGGTCAAAGAGACATTGACAGCGAGACCGGTCTGGTGTTCTGAGCTTCCAGGACGAGCAGAATAGGCATCGACATGAGCATCTCCAAAGTGAGAACGATAATAGCTATATGCGGATTCTTGAGAAGCATAATCCACATATGTCGTTGACGCAAACATGCTATGTTTTGCGTCAACGGAATCGGTGGATAGCTTTGTAAAGGCATCCGCAGCTTCTTGCCGTAACTTTGAGTTGGCAACACTATGTTCAGTAGATATATCAACAAGATCCGATGGAACATATTCTTTGGATAGAATATTGGAACAGTTCACAAGTACTTGGGAAGAGTTGGGATCTTTTACTTCTTCTGTAATACGATAACGGGTAATATAAGAGCCTTCTAATTGGAAAGCATCGGGTGAGTTCTTATCTCGACAATTGAGACAGTCATCGATATAGAGCTGTTCATTCCACTGATAATCAAAGACAAGGAGTGGTGTCAATTCATAGAAATTTAAATTTTGAAAAAGTTTGATCAACTGATCGGTTTCATATCCTTTATCTAACAAACGGTTATAGAGCAAGAAATCCGATGCGGTAAAGTCTCGCTCTGGACTAACAAGTGTATAGAGATACATATAATCTTTTTCAATCGTACCATCATTGATTACTTGGGCAAGATAATCCGAGTAATACGAATGTGATAGAATCGTACTTGCTAAGTCCTGTTCCTGAATACGAGAAATTGTATTTTTATCATATCCGAGTTTCTTGAGACGACTGCTTGCAATCCATGACGGAAGGAAACAAGCAAATACAGTAATACATACAGTAGAAACAAAGAGAACAATCAGACTCTTACGGATATGACGCTTCCTTTTTTTTACGGAGCGTTCCATGTCAGGATGCTTTTGTATCTGTGTGTGTTTCATAGCGCGATAGTAAAGTGACTCCATGGATCTTTCTGCTCTGGCAGACAAGATACTGTGATAATTTCTTTTGTGGTTGGATGAGGGAAGGAGAGACGGCATGCATAGAGTGCTATCTGTCCTTTTGTAGTGTGTTTGTTGTAACGCTGGTCATAAACGAGAGGCAGCCCACGAGAAGCGAACTGAACGCGAATCTGATGCGAACGACCAGTCTTGAGGAAAATATGGACTAATGTACGTTTTCTGTCGGTAGAGAGTACTTCGTAGCGGAGTTCACATTTTTTTCCTTTGTCCTTAGAAGTGACGTTGACCATGTTCGTACGATGGTCTTTGGTAAGCCAATCGACAAGAATTCCTTCTTTTTGAGAAGGAATACCATCGAGGACTGCTAAATATTCTTTCTGCAGAGAATGTGTACGTACGGCTTCGGATAAACGGGAAGCGGCTTTCGATGTTTTTGCAAATACCATAACACCACCAACGGGACGGTCGAGGCGGTGCACAAGACCAAGATAGACATTGCCTGGTTTGTTATATTTTTCTTTGAGATAGGCCTTGCACATCGTAAGTAAGTCTTCGTCATGACTATCATCTTCATTGACAGGAACGTTAACGGGTTTTTCCACACAGAGAACGTGGTTATCTTCGTATAAGACTTTAATCATTGCGAATCCATCTTCCAAAGATTCCACAAGGTAATAAGAGGTCGCGGTTCTCTAACGGAATGGCAATCTCGCCTGTGGAGACAGTTCCATTTGGATGTTCCTTGAGAATCATTGTTTTCATCAGATCCTCTAATACGATAGAAGAAAAACCTGTTGTATAACTATTGATTAAGAAGAAGAGTGCGTTTGGATCTAAGATATCCATACATGCACGGATCAGTCCAGTAATCTCTTTTTCAAATTTCCACATTTCTCCGTTCGGACCTCTACCATAAGATGGTGGATCCATTAAAATACCGTGGTATGTATGACCTCTTCGCTTTTCACGTTCGACAAACTTTAAACAGTCATCGACGATGAAACGAATCTTACGATCCTGTAAATGAGAAAGGTCACGATTTTCTTTTGCCCAGGCGACCATGCCCTTAGAGGCATCAACGTGGACAACTTCTGCTGCGCCTGCTTCTGCACATGCCATTGTGGCACCACCCGTATAAGCAAATAAGTTCAGTACACGGATTTCTTCGTCTTTGTGAGAACGAATCAAATCGGACATCCAGTCCCAATTGGCGGCCTGTTCTGGGAACAGACCCGTATGTTTAAAGCCAGTAGGGGATACTTTGAATGTCAGATTACGATACGATACCGTCCAAGCTTCTGGTAACTGTTGCTTATATTCCCAGCTACCGCCACCTTTGTTGGAACGGTGATAGACAGCGTCTGCTTTTTTCCAAGCGCTTCTGTCTTCGATTGGCCAGATGGCCTGCGGATCTGGACGGCGGAGGACAATACCTTTCCACTGCTCCAGCTTTTCTCCATTACCTGCATCGATACAGGTATAATCTTTCCATTGATCTGCTTTCAATAACATATTACTTTACCTTCCGAGTCATTATAACATGAGGAAATGAATCGCAGTACAGGATTACGTACCTGGTATTGAAAAAGGAATGGTATAATAGGCAAGCAGTAAGGAGTGAATATATGATTGACTTATCTTTATTAAATCCAAATCAGAAAGAAGCTGTTCTTTCGGACGCAAAATACTTACGTATCATTGCGGGTGCAGGTTCAGGTAAAACAAGAGTCTTGACCATGCGCATAGCTCATTTGATTGAGGAAGAAGGGATACCCCCTTTTCGTATTTTAGCTATTACATTTACAAATAAAGCAGCGAATGAAATGAAAGAACGTATCCGTAATATGTTAGTAGGAGTGGAAGTACAACCTTGGATTTCCACTATCCATTCTTTATGTGTACGTATTTTAAGAGAAGATATTATATGCATGGGATATCCACGTAACTTTACAATCATGGATACGGATGATCAAAAGAGTGTCATTAAAGAAGCGGTAAAGCGATTAGAGCTTGAAAATGAAAATATCACTCCAATGGAATATATCAATTATATTTCTAATAATAAATCCGAAGATATTTCTGCAGAACAAGCCAAAATCATGGCTGGTTCCTTTCATGATGATCAAGTGAAAGCGTCTGTCTACGCTTTCTATTTAGATCGTCAAAAACAGTTGTTTGCACTAGATTTTGATGATCTGATCTTATGGACGGTACATATGTTCGCAAAGTTCCCAGAAGTGTTGCATAAATGGCAGAGAAAGTTCTCATATATATTAGTAGACGAGTTTCAGGATATCGACCGTTTACAATATCAATTGATTCGTTTCTTAGTTGGAAAGGACAATAGCATCTATGTGGTAGGTGATCCTGACCAGACAATCTATACGTGGCGCGGCGCGGATGTGAATATCATCATGAATTTTGTAAGGGACTTCCCCAATGCCAAGACTGTTATTTTGAATGAGAACTATCGTTCTTCTGCCGATATTCTAAAAGCAGCGAACTCGGTTATTGCAAATAACCGGAACCGAATGAAGAAAGAACTCTTTACCTCAAAAAAGAGTGAAGGAAAGATTATTCATTACGCCGCAATTTCGGATGAATACCAGGCTGCTTATATTGCAGATGAGATTTCTACATTACATCGTAATGGGAAGAAGTATAAAGATATAGCAATTTTATATCGTTCGAACTATTTGTCTCGTTCCATTGAACGTGGTTTAATCGATTTACGTATTCCTTATGTTATTTATGGAGGTACACGATTCTATGAAAGACAAGAAGTCAAAGATATCTTATGTTACTTACGTATGGCATCGGGGTCGGATGATTTAGCTTTACAACGTATTTTGAATCGTCCACGACGTGGAATCGGCCCTAAGACAATGGATACGATTGCAACGGTAGCGCATGAACAAGGAATATCGATGTATGAAGTATTGAAACAGGAAGGTCTCTTCTCAGGGAAAATAGCGCGTACTTTACAGGATTTTGTGACAACGGTAGAAAAGTGGAAAAAACGCGTTGCAGATCCGAATACTTCTTTAGTCGATCTTTACCAGGATATTATTGAAGAGTCTGGTTATCGTGAAATGTTATCGGAAGATAAGGAAAAAGGTGCGGAACGCTTAGAGAACTTAAAGTCTTTAGGAGATGATTTGAATCAGTTTGAACAGAATGATCCAAAAGCAGGTCTCGATGAATATTTACAGACCGTCTCTCTCTATACAGATCGTGAAGAAGGCGAAGTACAGGATGCTGTGCAGCTGATGACCGTTCATTCTGCGAAAGGTCTTGAGTTCGATACGGTATTTGTGACTGATCTGAACGAAGGTATCTTTCCGAATGAAAGAGCATTGAGTGAGACTTCACGCGGTTTAGAAGAGGAAAGACGTCTTGCTTATGTTGCCTTTACTCGTGCAAGACATAAGCTTTATCTGACCGAAGCTGGTGGCTTCTCTTATATCTTACAGAGAGTTCGTACTACTTCTCGTTTCATTAAAGAAATTGATGAAGAGTGTATTCATCATGTAAATGCGCCAAAAGAAAAAGAAGTCTCATCTTTCTCTACGACTTCTTATCGTGGTGAAACAATGGCTTCATCGCTGCATTCGATAACACAAGCAAGTGCTGGAGGATCTTTAAAGAAGGGAGATAAAGTCACTCATAAGATTTTTGGTGAGGGTGTTGTTTTAAAGATTCGTAATAATATTGCGGAAATTGCTTTCCCATATCCAGCAGGAGTGAAAAAAATTATGGCGAATCACCCAAGTCTTGTAAAGAGTACAAAGAAATAATTATGGAAAATCAAGATATTTTAAAACAGATGTGTATCCTAGTTGATCGTTTGAATCAGGCTTCAGATACATATTATAACGGTCAAGGAGAGCTTTTGACCGACTATGAATGGGATGCGATGTTCGATCAGTTGAAGAAACTGGAACAGGAATCCGGTACGGTATTAGAAGATTCTCCTACAATCCATGTATCGGCAGATACAATTACAGGGGAAAAAGAACCTCATGAATACCCAGCTCTTTCGCTTGCAAAAACAAAGAAAGTGGAAGAACTGGTTAAATGGGCAGATCATAGACCGATTTGGTTATCTTGGAAGTTAGATGGTCTTACTTTAGTAGTGACATATGATCATGGTCATCTTACCAAAGCTGTCACACGTGGAGATGGTCATATTGGTACAAATATTACCCACTTGGCTCCTGCGATTACTGGTATCTTACCGAATATCAAAGAAAAAGGGCATTTAGTTGTACGTGGAGAAGCAGTCATCTCGTATGAAGACTTTGAGACATTCATCATGGAATCGGGGGAGGATTACGCGAACCCTCGTAACTTAGCTTCTGGTTCTCTTTCTTTAAAAGATATGGAAGAAGTCAAGAGAAGAAAGATTCATTGGATTCCTTTTACACTTGTTCATACAGATCATGCGATTGTATCGTGGGGAGAGCAGATGGCTTTCTTAGAAGAACAAGGTTTTACAACGGTTGAACATGAACTTTTAGAAGAGCCAGATCTTATCAATGTACAGAAAGCAGTGGATACATGGTCTGATAAAGTGACGGAAGGAAAGAATCCATATCCTGTAGATGGTCTTGTTATCTGTTATGACGATACGGTCTATGCGTCAAAAGGAGATGTGACAGGTCATCATGCGACACGAGCAGGATATGCTTTCAAATGGCAGGATACCGCAGTGGAAACGAAGCTCGATCATATCGAATGGTCTTGTGCTGCGTCTTTCATTACACCGGTTGCGGTCTTTGAACCAGTGGCATTAGAAGGGACAACAGTTCAAAGAGCTTCTCTTTGTAATATTAGCGAATGTCGAAGACTTGGCATTGGGGGAAAAGGGAGTGTCTTATCTGTTATCAAGGCGAACAAGATTATTCCTAAAGTTATTCATGTCCGTACGATAGAAGGACAACTAGAGATTCCGGAAGTATGTCCAGTCTGTGGTGCACCGACAAAGATATATCAAAGTGATATTTCTGGTACAGAGACATTACGCTGTACAAATCCAGACTGTGCGGCAAAAAAATTAAAGAAGTTCACTCGTTTTGTATCCAAACATGGTATGGATGTGGATGGAATGTCGGAAGCAACATTAGCTCGTTTTATTAACGAAGGTTGGATTCATGAAAATGCAGATATTTATCGTTTGGATGAGCATCGTGAGGAAATGGTTCAGTTAGATGGCTTTAAGGATAAATCTGTGGATAATATTATGAATTCGATTGCGAAAGCAAGAAAAGTGGAAGATGTTCGTCTTGTTTATGCATTGAGTATTCCACTGGTTGGACCAGATGTTGCGAAACGTTTGCTCGGTGCATATTCTATGGATGAATTAGTTCGAATTTCGGAAGAAACAGAAGATGTAGAAATCTTTTCTTCCATTGATGGAATTGGACCAGAAAAGAGCCGTGCATTTGTAGAATGGTTCAAAGATAATGAGAACCGTCAGAATTATCAGAATCTTTTACAAGAGATTACGATAGTTCGCACAAATCAAGAAGCTTCTGGTAATCGTTGCGAAGGTCTCACATTTGTTGTGACAGGAGACGTTCATCATTATAAGAATCGAAATGAATTAAAGGCTTATATTGAATCACAAGGCGGTAAAGTGACAGGTTCTGTTTCGAAAAGTACAAACTTCTTGATCAATAATGATTCAGAGAGTACATCTTCTAAAAATCAAAAAGCAAAGACCCTAGGTATTCCGATTCTTACCGAAGAGAAATTTTTAGAACAATTTGTGCATTAAATAGAAAATCCCACATCATGTGGGATTTTCTATTGGTAAAGGATGGTAAGAATATGTTTTGAATTTGGCAGATAGGTAATCGTAACACTTTTGGTGTTTTGGATGATCTGACTATCTTTTTCATAACGTTTCTCTGAAATTTCGATGGTTTGATGGATATTCTCTTCATTTTGTCCATTAAGGTAGTAGTGAGAATCCGTATCTTCACTATTATATTCTGCTTTAAGAGCGAGATTATGTAGTTCTATCGTTTCCGGATGCTTGACATAAGCAAGGTCTTTACAGAAAGCAGAGAGATTGGAATAACAGAACAAACAGGAGAGACCGACGGCGAGGAATAGCCCACCGATTATGAGAAAGGAGTGTTTATTTTTGTTACGAAGATAAGGAAGAGCGAGGGAAAACAAAAAAACATTTAAAATAACAGCACACCATACTAGGAAAAAAGTTCCAAAGAAAAAAGAGAACATTCCTTCCTCTCGAGTCATCGCATAGATAATAGAGAATGGAATGGTTAATAAGAAATAGAAGATACCTTTTTTTAGGATTTGAGATGTTTGTGCTTTTTCAGAGTTGTTTGTGTTGCCCATACGTTCTTCTTTCTACTATTTTGATATAGATATTATCTTGTGGTAAAGCTGAGAAAAGATAATATTTGAGTTTATTATAATGATGAATTATCATTTTAAGTGCAACACTTATAAAAAATAAAAGTCCATGAA
>CAUWDF010000076.1:0-8250 GCA_963557245.1 uncultured Bulleidia sp. | reverse complement strand
AACGAAATTATAAACTCACATTAGATGTTGCACTTAATTTGACAAATTACTTTTTAAAAGAATCGTGTAAAATAGATGCGTAGAAAGGATTAAATAAAATGAAAGTGATACTTTGTCTAGATGACAGAAATGGCATGTTGTTCAATCATCGTCGTCAGAGCAGAGATAGAGCCATTCTAGAGAAAACGCGTAAGATCTGTGGAGGTAACTCTATCTATATGAACCATTATTCGGAAAAGATGTTCGAACAGTTCGGACCCGTTGCTTCCAAAGAAGATTTTTTAGATTATGCAGGGGATGATGATTGGTGTTTTGTAGAGAATGTATCTTTAAAGAAATATGAGGAACAAATACAAGAGATTCTCGTTTTTCGATGGAATCGAGAATATCCTGCTGATTATTTTTTAGATATTCCATTGGCGAATGAGAAGAGAACATTTAGAGGATATGTAGAATTTCCAGGCTATTCGCATGAGAAGTTAACGATGGAGATTTATAAAGCATGAAGAAACTATTACTGATTCTGATAGCTTGTTTCTTATGCGTTGGTTGTACGGTACAAAATACAACTGGTTCTATATCGGAAGAAGTTCCTGTTGAAGAAATATTCAATACAATCCCACAGTATCATGGTGAACCATATGCGGTCGTTCATAATAATGAACCATATTTTACAGAAGAAGAGATAACAGATCGATCGTTTGAGTCTTATTCGAATCTGGATTCTTTGGGAAGATGTGGAAGTGCGCTTGCTTCGATTGGGAAAGATCTGATGCCCCAAAAAGAACGTGGTAGTATTGGGCGAGTTAAGCCATCGGGATGGCATACAGCAAAATATGATTCGGTAGATGGAAAGTATCTCTATAATCGTTGTCATTTGATTGGATATCAATTGACGGCAGAAGATGCAAATGAGGAAAATTTGATTACAGGTACACGCTATATGAATACCACAGGTATGTTGCCATTTGAAAATATGACAGCAGACTATATTAAAGAAACAGGGAATCATGTTATGTATCGTGTGACACCTTTATTTAAAGGTGCTAACTTGGTTGCGGATGGCGTTCTTATGGAGGCATATTCGGTAGAGGATAAAGGCGAAGGAATAACTTTCTGTGTCTTTGTTTATAATGTACAACCAGGTATTTCCATTGATTATAAGACAGGAGACAGTCATCTTTTGGATGAGGGGAATGTACAGAGTATAGAACAGCAGGATTATGTTCTCAATATGCATTCGAAGAAGTTCCATCGACCAAATTGTGCCAGTGTCTCACAAATAAAAGAAGAAAATAGAAAGAAATATCATGGTACTCGGGAAGAGCTTATGCAACAAGGGTATGAACCATGTGGTTCTTGTAGACCATAAGAAAAGATCGAGCTTCTAAGAGTAGAGGCTCGATCTTTTTGAAGTATTCGATTCTTTATTCTTCTGTAACTAAGAATGTTACGGAGCAAGGTGGAAGTGTGATAGAACCAGTTTCATGGACACCATTCAATTCTGGTAGAGTCTCTTCATCTACCATCTTTAGAGTTGTACCGTTCAATTGGATATCTAAGCAACGAAGAGTAGGTGCTGTTAATGTATAGCGATCACATGCACCAACATTGACATTTGTTGTCTCTTTCTGACTATTGTTGATCAGAATATAACAATAGCCTGGTTTACCATCTTTACGATTATGGGCAAATACATGCGCACCTTCTTGGCGTGTAATACCAGTATCGTATACTGTTGTGCCAGCAAGCTTAGAATATAAGAGAGCTCCCCAGTACTGTGGACGTGGTTCATGCGTTTCGGCATCGAGTAAGCCATATGCACTACTTGCTAATGTATTATGGAAAATAACACCATTTGTATTCTGGTTGAACAGAGCAAGTTCTTCTACATAACGTAGTGTTTCAACGAATGTAGAAGCCCAAGTATTACCACCACAAGCAGCATCTGCACTTTCGGTTACCCACATTGGTGCAGAAGGCATAAACTGATCACGAATAGTCTTATGGAAAGCAAGATCTTTCATTGTTACAGCAAGGTAATCATCTGTTGTAGCAGCAGAGAAGTCATAGTGAGCACCGAACATTTGTCCACGTTCACTGATGCCATTATAGCTATGATAGCTGTAGATTTCTGGTAAGACGTTGAACTTAGAAATCATATTTTTTGTGCGAAGCAGAAGAGCTCCGAATCCACCAGCGACACTACCTCTTTCATTATCGGCTGCACAAGGACCAACGAGTGTTGTTTCTGGGTGTTTTTCTTTTAACCAATTTGCAAACAAGTCATGGTCTCTTGCAAAATCATCGGCATTATAGTTATCTGGTAACATCATACCAACGAGCATGTTTGGTTCATTCATGAACTCAGCATAGTCGATTGTAAGACCATGTTCTTTGGAGAAGTTCCAAAGAAGCTCGGCTTGATCCGGCATCCATGCGCCTGTACCATTCTCATGTACACCTTTACTGTTAGCAACGCTGACTAGGACTTGGGCATCGACTGCTTTGATGAAGTCAATGGCACCTAACCACTGTTCTTTTGTTAAAATATACTGAAATCCTTCTGGTACCTGACCATTTGTATGATCGTCTAAATCATAATAGGTTCGGGTTGCCCAGCTACCACTGATACGAACAATGACAGGTCCGAAAGCTTTTGCAAGTGTACGGATCTTTTTGTCGGACAGATCAATTGCAGGTAGTTTTGTCTGCATTTCCTTGATGGTTTGTATCATTTCTTCCTTGTTACCAGAAATAGGGAAATCTTCTGTACCAGCAACTTGAGCAGCTGTATAAGGTTTCCAGAATGTACCACCAGTGAGTTCTGTCATTTCGATGTTGTAGCTCTGTACTCTAGGATCCATTTCGCGAATCTTAGAAAATTTTGTAGGATCTAATGTAATTGTGATTCCCATATGTACCTCCATTATTTTTTGCAAAGTTCTGCAAGTTTTTGATTGTTCTCTTCTACACGTTTCTTATTTAATGGGAAGAAGAACATGAAGATCATGGCAAGAGCAAAGCAGACTGTTGGTAGACCGATAGAAATATTATAGATTCCCATCTTGACGGATTCTGTTTGTACAACAGCAAGCTCGCTATAACCAATCCAAGCAAGACCCCATCCGCCTACACCAGTACAGATTGCACCGGCCATCTTACGGACAAAGCTTAGCATGGCATAGACTGTACCATCAACCCTATCACCTGTATTTAAGAAGTGATTATCGATTGTATCATTTGCAATCGCATAGCTTACCATCGATACGAGTCCTAAACCGAAGAAAGAGATAAATACAGTTAAGAAATAGATACCTACACTTTGAATCTTAGCGATCCACATGATGCCATACGCAATCGTAGATAAGGCAAGACCAATGACACTGATTTCCTTCTTGCCAAATTTCTTAGAGAAGAAAGATGCACAAGGTGCAGAAATCATCATAGCTGCGAAGAGAACTAAGCTAGCAAGACCAGACATAGCTGTATTTCCAAAATAGTCTAAGAAAATGTACTGGTTGAATGTCATGAATACCTGTACAGCTGCGTAAACAAAGATATTGAAACCAAAGGCAATGAGAAGAGTCTTATCTTTGAAACAGTCTAGGATGACCTTACTGCCACCTTTTTTGTTGTTTGTCTTTTCTTTATTTTCAATGCGAACACGTTCTGTACTTCCTTTGTAGCAGATAAAGAGTGCAATGACTGCAAAGAGGCCAAGAACAATAGAAGCAAATAAGAATCTAGGACCACTTGCAACACTGTTTCCATCTGCATCTTTCACATAAACAAGCATAGGAATCACAATGCCGAGAACGACACCTGCGAGCTGAGCACCAACATTTCTCCATGTGGATAAGCTTGCACGTTCGGCACTATCCGCTGTGATGACATTGGACATAGCGCCATATGGAATGTTTACAGCCGTATAACAGATAGAACCAAATAAGATATAGGTAACAGCTAACCAAACAATCTTAAATGTTGATGAAGCATCCGCAATGAAATAGTTGTACATCAGAACATTACTGATCAGAAGTGGAATAGACATATAAGCAATCCAAGGACGGAAACGTTCTCCATTCTTCGTTTCGTGTGTATCGACGATTCTTCCCATCGCCATATCTGTAAATGCATCGATGAAACGAGCGAACATGAAGATAGTACCAACGATAGCACCCGAGATACCCATTACCTTTGTGTAGAATACAAGTAAGTAACTACTTGCTAAACTCAGGACGGCATTACAACCGAAGTCGCCCATCATATAAGCAAACTTGTCGGATATGCCAAATGGCTTTCCTTTTTTTTCTTTATTCATATAATAATCCCCCTAATGGGATTATTATATGTGAAAAAGAAAACGACTCAATTGACAAACGGAAGCCAAATGTTAATCTCGCTATAGGAAAATGAACATTTTGCTTGTATAATATCAAAATAAGACATTTTGATACGATAAGATATTTATGAAAAAGAAGATAAAATACCTTCAAAATATTGATAAAAACAACACGAAAGATTGCTTTATTGATGCATTTCGGATTTGTTTGTCACAAAAGCCTTATTCGCAAATCACAGTCAAAGAACTATGTGCAACAGCGAAATATTCACGTAAAACTTTTTATGATAATTTTAGTAAAAAAGATGATCTTTTATCTTATTTAAGTGAGTTTTTACTCAAGAAGTTCTATTATTCGGATAAAAAGGCAGATTTATTTCATTACTTTGAATTCTGGTATGTATTACGTGAGTGGGTCATTCTTTTGATTGATCAAGGATTGTGGGAAGTTGTTACAGATAAAGCAATCCAACAATATATAGAGTATCAATGTAAGGGAGAATGGAACCACTTAGGAAAGCATAAAGAAAATAAAAAATTTGTTTTTCGCTTTGTTGCGGCTGGTTGTTTCCAAATGATCTATTGTTGGAAAGAAGAAGGTTTTCAACGTTCTCCACAAGAAATGGCAGATCTTGCAACATATATTGTGGAGAATATTTTAAAAGAAGAATGATTCCCCTGACACAAGATTAAGTCGAAGTGACCATCCCCACGAAAGTTGGGTATAGTTAAAGTTTAACTTTGGTGTCACTACAGTTAACGTCTTTTCTTATTATAAATATTCAAGTATTGACACTAAGTATTTAAGTGCTATTATGAATTTAGAAATAATAGGTTTGTTACTCTTTGGAGGCTTTTGCGTTCAAAGAGTTTTTCTTTTGGGAGGATCATAAATGTTTGGACTCTTTAAAAATAATAAAAGTATTATTTTATATTCCATTTGTAACGGAAAATCTATTTCTTTAGATTCTGTTCCAGATATTACTTTTTCAAAAAGATTAGTTGGTGATGGGGTTGCTTTTGAATTCGATGGAGATACTATCTATTCACCTTGTGATGGAGAAATTATTATGATTGCGAGTACAAATCATGCTGTTGGGATAAAAGCGGCAAATGGTGCAGAAATATTAATCCATTGTGGTATGGAAACAGTTAACTTAAAGGGAAATGGTTTAAACGTTCTAGTGAATTTACATACCAAAGTAAAGCATGGAACACCGATATTGAAGATTGATCGGACGTTGATGAATGAAAGAAATATTAACTTAATCACACCTGTACTTTTAACAAATCGCGATTTGTATAATATTGAGTGTGAAGAGATAACAAATAATGTTTGTTTGGATACTAAAGTAGCTACAGTTTCTAAAAAATAAGCTTCGGAGGAACTAAGGTGAAAGTTGTAAAAAATATTAATAATAATGTTTCTTTGTGTTTAGACAATGAAGGGCATGAAGTGGTTGCTTTTGGAAAAGGAATAGGTTTTAGAAAGCCACCAGCCGAAATACCTTTAGATGATATCCAAAGAACATTCTATGATATAGACCCAAAATATTTGAGCGTAATAGCCAATATTGATCCAGAAATATTAGATGTTTCTACGGATATAGTGGATTATGCAACTCGTAAACTTGGCCATATTTATACCTCAAATATTATTTTTACTTTAGCAGATCATATTCAATTTGCAATTAAAAGACAGAAAGAGAATTTAAATATTAAGCTTCCAATATATTACGAAGTGAAAACGCTATATCCAAATGAAATGAAGATAGGATTATTTGCAATCTCATTAATTGAAACTCGGTTAGAGGTTAAACTTCCAATTGAGGAAGCGGCAAATATTGTATTACATTTAATTGATTATGGTTTAGATAAAATTAATGTGTCAAAACATGATGAAAAATCAGTGATTGATCAATGTACAGAGGTTGTAGAGAAAACTATGGGAGTGAAAATTGATAAAAAAGGATTTAATTACTCTAGGTTTGTTACACATATGTATTATTTATTAGATCGAGTAGATACTTCGGATTCAGAAGCGAAAATGGATACTTCTAATGCTGAATTATTAAATACATTAAAAGATAGATATCAAGAAGCATACCAATGTGCTTTAAACATTAGAGATATATTAAAAGTAAGATTGAGTAAAGATGAGTTAGTTTATTTGATTATTCACATTAATCGTTTATGTTTACGTGAGGATTGTAACTAATAGGCTATTGGGCAAAACCTCAGTATAAAAGGAGTAGTTCTTTTATGCTGAGGTTTTATTTTATGGCTTGAATTGATAGGTACGCGCGACTATCAACGAAATATTAACGAAGGAGAAAGTTATGAAAAAGAATTATGACGACTTATGTCGACACATTCTTGCCAGTATAGGTGGGAGTGAAAACATCGTTTCAGCATTGCATTGCGAAACAAGATTACGTTTCTATTTGAAAGATCGTAGTTTAGTGAATCAAAATCAGGTGAATGAAATTAAAGGGGTATTAGGATGCCAATATATCGGTGAACAATTTCAGATAATCATTGGACAGCATGTTCATGATGTATATGCCGATTTTTGTAAGATAGCAAATATTAACCCAGAAGAGGCAATTCAAGAAAATGTAGATGGAGTACTTGAAGAAAAAGTTAATAAGAAGACCTTTAAATATTGGTTCGATAAAATAGTAATGGATGTCATTTCTGGAATTATTATGCCAATTCTCCCAATCTTTGTTAGTGCGGGAATTATAAAAATGATAGCAACTATTTTAGGGCCTAATTTATTAAATGTATTTGCTGCAGATAGTAATTTTATTACATTGTTAACATTTGTTGGTGATGCAGGCTTCTATTTTATGCCTATCTTTGCAGCTTGGTCAGCAGCTAAGAAGTTTAATACAAATATTCCGATTGCAATGTTCTTATGTGCAATTTTGATTCATCCTACTTTGCAAGGAATGGTAGCAAATGGAACACCATTCTCCGTGTATGGTATTCCAATGGCTTTAGTTACTTATACTAGCCAATTCTTGCCTACAATTTTGTCAGTTTGGATTCTGTCTTATGTATATAGATTTTTAAATGAGCACATTCCTAATGCAATTAAAATGGCAGTTGTACCTATGGCTTCTGTTTTGATTATGCTTCCAATCTCTTTATGTATTTTAGGTCCTTTAGGTAATTATGTAGGCGTATTGATTTCTAATTTCGCAGTTTGGTTATCTGAAACTGTTGGTCCATTAGCAAGTGGATTGATTGGTGGTCTATGGTACTTCTTAGTTGGACTCGGAATGGATAAAGCATTGGTCCCTATTATTGTTAATAATTTTTCTACACAGGGATATGATAGCTTGTTCTGGTTAAGTGCTATTTGTGCAACATATGCTTTGATTGGTGTTGGATTAGCATACATTATTCGTTGTGAAAAAGAAGATAAATCAGTTGCAGTATCAAACGCTGTTACATTGGCAGTTGGTGGTATTAGTGAACCGACAATTTTTACAACAATTTGGAGATTTAAAAAAGCGATGATTTCACTATTTACTGGTGGATTTATTGGAGGAGCATTAGCAACTATTTTGGGCGCTAAAGCATATACTATTGGCACGGGTAATATTTTATTCTTCACTGTATGTGCTGGAGGAGATGGAACGTCATTTGTTCCAGGTATAATCGCTAGTGTTGTTGCTTTTGCAGTAAGTTTTATTCTGTCTTTGGTTTTAGGATTTGATAATAAACCAAAAGTAAAAAAAGAAGGTAATTAATCATGAAAATATTAGTGGCGCATATTACTGCTGAATGTAACGAACATATTACACATACTGTTAGTCTAGATGATTTCAACGTTTTATGCGGAAGTAATTTGTCAAATTAAGTGCAACATCTAATGTGAGTTTATAATTTCGTTT
>CAUWDF010000075.1:0-8307 GCA_963557245.1 uncultured Bulleidia sp. | reverse complement strand
GCGTATGAATTTCAAAAGAAAAGGCCTGACTCCTTGCCAAGCAAGAAATCAGGCCGTACAGTTAGAGATGATTACACAGTGTCCAAATAATAGGGTTCACTTCAATCGGATTACCTTTTGTGTTTATTTAGATTTCGAACCACTTGATTTCAGACTCATCGAGTGCAACTTCAAAGCTAGAGCCATCACCCTTATAAATTGTAGTTGTCTGAGGTTCATATGTGTTATTAACAACACAGAAGCTATTTGTGGAAGGATAAACATTAACTTCTACATTGTAATTATCACTGTACCACTTCTTCATCTCATCTTCCTTATGAGCGGCGAAGAAGATAGCACGGTATAACAGACGTGCATTTTCAAAACTAAATGGTAAGCCATTGATATAAACTGCACGACCATTGCCATATTCATTTGCAGCAAGGTTGACATGAAGATCCTTCTGCTTAATAACAGTTGTTCCTGGAAGTGCATAAACATCATTGACGCATTCGCCCCAATCCTCATGTTCAAGCTGTTCTGTGATGAAATGATCATGTTCATTCCAGTTATACTTGTCTGTGTGCATTGTGAAACCTAATTCCTTATCAACACCAAGTACATCATACAAAGTGAAGAACTTACCATTCTTATTGACTGCAGATGGTTCACCTACACCGATGAAACCACCACCATTATCAACATACTTACGGATAGCAGAAATAACTACCTCATCCCATTCTTCCCCGCCAGAGAAGCTTGTATAAGCATTGCCCATGTTCAGAACACAGTCAACACCATTTAATACATCCGGATTAGTACGCACATCTTCAAAACTTACAAAACGCACATCAAATGGGAAACCAGATAGTGCTTCCATAACACCTGTATAAGAATAGATCTGCTTATACCAAATAGCATGATGAACAAGATGTGTGCCCCATCTTCTTAATTCACCCCAGCTATTTAGAACAGCAACCGTTAATAAGTTATGTGGAGTCTGCTGGTTAACATGAGCATAAAGCTCTCTAAATTCATCACAAATCTTTGTGATATAGTCCATAAATTCAGGGAACTGAAGAGCTAACTTCAAATATCCACCATATCCAATACGATCTACAGGACTTCTAAGAATTGCACGACGGCTTGTTACCCAGTTAACTTTTGCTTCCTTTAATGGGTCTCCACCTTCGTGGAATACATCTGGGAAGAAGTATGGAAGGAATCTTCCTTCTGTATACTTAACACCCTTAATATCAGAAATCAGACGTAATGTAGTGCCAGATCCGACAGAACCGACCACAGCATCTAATCCAATGGATGCAAAATACTTACCATATGGCTCAGTACCAATCCAGTGGTCGCCTAAGAACATCATAGCTTCCTTGCCATACTCATGGGCAATATCAACAAACTTCTTAGCAAGCTTGCAAACTTCTCTCTGCTGGAAATCCATGAAATCTCTATATTCCTTTGTTGGTACACAGAATGTCGAGTTATTAAATCCTTTATTGATAATAAATTCTGGACGGAACTTATAACCAACTTCTTCTTCAAACTGCTTCAGAATATATGGAGATACACTTGCGCTATATCCAAACCAGTCAACATATTTTTCTCTTGCCTGTTCATCGAATTGCAATGTGAACTGATGGAAGAATGTTGTAAAACGTACAACATCGACATCGTCTCTTTCCTGACAGAAACGTCTGAATTTCTCCAATACGTATTTCTGTGTCTTTGGCTGACGAACATCAAATGTCATCTGATGTTCTTCATCTTTCCAGTCATTTGTAAGGCTATTGTACATATGTACAGGATCCCAGATAACAAATGCTAAGAAGCTTACTGTATAAGCATGATATGGGATTGTGTTATGAATTGTAACTTCTCTTGTTTCTTCATTATAATCCCAGTCTGTAACAACAGTATCTGTTGTACGGTCGATAACTTCCCACCAACGATGGATATCATCAATTGTATTAGGCTTGAGCTGATCCTTATAGAAATGCTTCATAATTTCAATAGAAAGCTCAGTTCCCTTTGCTGTAATGAAATCACTCATCAGATACATCTGCTGAATTTCATCAGGGTTAGCTTCTGCCCAAGCATTATCTTTACGTGTTGTATAGTATGTTGCGTAATGCTTTACATCAAGATTACGTAACTCTTCTGGCATATCTGTTCCGTCACAGTCACGGATCGCGTCTGCTTTCCAGCGCTTGATTGTTTCAATTGTATCATCAATGACGTCTACATCTGTAGGAACAGTGACTCTTCCTGTATATTTGTTTTCCATCTTATCCTCTCATCAGTCAATTCTTAATTCTGTTTCTGGGTCAAAGAAATGAACTTTAGACATATCCATTGTTAAATGAATTGTTTCATGTGATTTTGGATTCATACGTGCATCAACTTTAGCACGGAGATCCTGTCCAATGCACTTTCCATGAAGAATATATTCATGACCAAGTAACTCAGCAACTTCAATCGTGAAATCGAATGTTGCAGATGGATATGTTTCTGCAACAATACCTTCTTCATAGAGATCTTCAGGACGAACACCCAGAACAACTTCTTTACCTTCATATTCTTTCAGAACTTTACGGTACATATCTGGAACGATAATTTCCTTATCACCGACAACAAATTCGTTATTCTTAATAACACCCTTGATAAAGTTAGTTGCTGGAGATCCTAAGAAGCCTGCAACGAACATATTTGCTGGATTGTTGTAGATTTCTTTTGGAGAACCAATCTGCTGAATATGTCCAGCTTTCATAACAACGATACGATCAGCCATTGTCATAGCTTCTGTCTGGTCGTGTGTTACATAAATTGTTGTTGCACCAATATTGTGGTGTAACTTGATAATTTCACTACGCATCTGAACACGGAGCTTAGCATCCAAGTTACTTAAAGGTTCATCCATTAAGAATACTTTTACATGACGAACAATTGCTCTACCTAAAGCAACACGCTGTCTCTGACCACCGGATAATTCCTTTGGTTTTCTATCTAAATATGGTTCAATTTCAAGAATCTTAGCTGCTTCTTTGACTCGCTTATCAATTTCATCTTTTGGAGTCTTTCTGAGCTTCAGACCAAATGCCATATTCTCATAGACTGTCATATGTGGGTAAAGAGCATAAGACTGGAATACCATGGCGATATCACGGTCTTTTGGCTCAATATCGTTCATACGCTTGCCATCAATATAGAAATCACCAGCTGTAATATCTTCCAAACCAGCGATCATACGTAATGTTGTGGACTTACCACATCCGGAAGGTCCTACAAATACGATAAATTCTTTATCTTTGATATCTAAGTTAAAATCGAATACGACCTGTACTTTGTTGTCATAGACCTTATCGATATGCTGTAAAGATAACTCTGCCATCTTTCATTTCCCCCTATTTATGTTTGCGGTTGTAATAGAACAGCAATGTAAGTAAGCCAATTAAACCTACAATTTCAATGCCTAAGTTTTTCATACTGACTGTCTTCTGAGCGATGATGATCATTGCCAGGAATATTACAAATAAGACAATCATTACAATCTTTTCAACTGTACTTGTTTCTCTCATAATTACTCCTTCATTCCACCAAGGCTCATACCCTGAGTCAGCTTCTTCTGAACACAGATATAAAGAATCAGTGTTGGAATCATAACAATTACGAGACCTGCATACATAACACCGAAGTTAGCCTGTGACTTAGCATCTGCCATTAAGTATTTAACACCAACTGCAAGAGTTGCATTTTCTTTATCCATGAATGTAAATGCAATTACATATTCATTCCAGAATGCTAAGAACTGGAACAGAATAACTGTAATGATACTTGGTCTAGCCATTGGAATCATAATCTTAGTCATAGTCTTGAAATAACCACAACCATCAATCAAAGCAGCTTCCTCATAAGCATGAGGCAACGTCTTGAAGTAACCTGTTAACAGATAGATTGTGAATGGTAATGCTGTAGCAGCATATACGACAGCTAACCAGAACTTATTGTTCAAGAAGAAATCCATACCGATAGCAATATCTGCTTTAAATAACATCAAGAAGATCGGAAGAACGATATAGTTAACGTTTACGAACAGACCTGCCATAAATAAAGCATTTAAGAATTTCTTACCTACGAAATCGAAACGAGCTAATACATAGCTTGCTGGAAGTGCGACAACCAGAAGAAGAATCAGAGCAAGTGCTGTAACTTCAACTGTATTCAACAAATATTCACCCATTCTTGCCTTCTGGAATGCAAGAACGAAATTCGACCACAATAATTCTTTTGGCAATGCAAATGGATTACCACTTACGAGTTCAAGCTGGGACTTAAGGGAAGCCATAAATACCCAAACGATAGGAACAATAATAGAAATCGCAAGAGCAATCAGAGCAACATAAACGAAGATTTTATATAAATGAAATGTCTTTTTATCTCTTTCAATCATGTGTTTCTCCTTAATACTCTAATGTATCTCTTTCTGTAACTTTGTTCAGAATAGCACTTAACAAGAAAGAGAATAAGAAGATCGATGCACCAATTGCCATACCATAACCATACTTACCAGCAAATGCTGTGTTATACATATAGTTCAGCGCGGATTCACTTCCTAAGCTACCTTCACTTGTTAACTGAATGAACATAAAGCTTAAGTTGATAGTAGAAATGACAAAGAATGTCAATGTCGTACGAATATTATCCCAAATTAATGGCAATGTGATCATGAAGAACTGTTTAACTTTACCTGCACCTTCAAGAGCAGCAGCCTCATACAAATTCTCAGGAATACTTGTCATACTGGACATATACATGACCATATAATAACCAATAGCCTGCCATACAAGTGCGCCAATGATTGCATAGTTAATTACATCAGGATTTCCCATCCACTGGTTCTGAAGACTACCAAGTCCAATCGCATTTAAGATTGTATTGAGTAGACCATTACTTGGTGCGTAGATTGCAGAGAAGATACCTGCGATAACTACGATACTCAGAATGTTTGGAATATAGAAAATAACACGGAAGAAATTCTTTCCTTTGAATTCTTCACGAGTCAGAAGTGTTGCGAATAATACTGCAAGAACGAGTGTGATAATTGTAATCAATACAACATACAGAATTGTATTCTGCATAGACTCAATGAATCTTGCATCCTGGAACAACAGTTTAAAGTTAAATAGTCCTGCAAATTTTCCTTCACTTACAAAGTTACTCTTCTGGAAGAATGCAGTTTTGAATACATCAAATGTTGGAATGACCATAAAAATCAAAACCAAGAGAAAAGCTGGAGCTACGCACGCATACACGAAACGTCTTTGTGCTTTTTTTCGATTCATATTACCCTCCTTAAATACTTAAAGATAAAGGGCGATTGGTCTTACCAACCGCCCGTAGTTGCTAATACTTATTCAATAGGATTTTCAGCTAATTTACCCCAAGCCTCAGATAAGGACTTCTGGTAATCATCAACTGTTGTCTTTCCAGTAGCGAGGTCATCAATCTGACCAAATACTGTCTTAGCACGGTCGAAGTCAGGGAGATTATCTGTGTTATATGGTGCGAATCTACCAATAGCTGCTGTTGCTTCTTTATAAGCGTTGAAGAATTCCTTTGTATAGCCATCTTCCATAGCGTCTACACGTTCAGCAAATCCCTTTGTAGGAACGATGTTGCCAGATTCCTGCATAATCTGAACACCTTCATCAGAGTAGATAAACTTTAAGAATTCTTTTGCATCATCAACATTCTTAGCCTGCTTTGGAATCCAAACCTGTTCTGTCATACTACCAACGAAACGTTCACCACCTGCTTCCTTAGCTGGTAATGGCATTAAGCCCCAGTGGAAGTCTTCAGGAGTTGTATCCTTCATTTCATTAACAACCCAGTCACCGTTAGGCATAAATAATGCCTTACCATCGAGGATTGCCTGCTGGTTGATTGTGAAACCATCCTTAGAGTTAGCGTTAGAAACTGTATCTGCGAATAAGTTGTCTGTGCTTACAAGCTGAGCAAGTCTATCAAGAACTGCTTTAGCTTCTTCAGAATCCCAAGCATCTTTCTTGTAGTTCAGAACGTCGTTGAGGAGTTCATCTCCGCCTTCCTGCTTCAGTAATGCATTTAATGTATTATCGAAGTATCCGTTTGTTGGATATGTGAATAATGCAACACCATCAGCCTTAGCCTGCTTGCCAAGTTCAAAGAATTCATCCCATGTTGTAGGAAGAGCATACTTCTTGCCTTCACCGATGAGTTCTGTGTTATAGAAGAATCCAGCTGGAGTCGTCTTCAGTGGAAGTAAGTAAGACTTATCGTCTCCATAATATTTAACGATTGTGGAGTTCTTATAAGCATCATCAATGTCGATAGAATCGATAACATCAGAGATATCAAGAACTTCCTTAGTATTGAGCTGTGTCTCTGTATACTGGCTTGGCTGACCAAGGTTGAAATATACAACGTCAGAATATTCTCCCTTTGCATTTTCCTTGTTCAGAACACTTGGTAAGTCCTTTTCGAAACGGAGCTGTACATCAACATCTGGGTTAGCTTTTTCGAAAGCTTCAGCCAGCTTTGTGAATACTTCTTCACCATTTCCTCCAGAGAATGAGTCGAACTTTAATACTCTCTTATCAGAGCTGCCTTCAGCTGCTGCACTTCCTTCATCTGCTGATTTAGAGCAACCTGCGAGAAGTCCGGCACACATAGCCATTGACAGTCCAACCGTAAATAATTTTTTCATGATTTTAAATACCCTCCTATTAACGGTTTCAATGTATTTTCATTATACAAGCATGTAAGCGCTTCATCTATAGGGATGTTGTGGCTTATTATAGAAATGTTGCGGCCGATTTTAAAAAAAAGCTATCTTATTTACGTTTTATCCTTTAAAAATCACGTATAATAGCAATATGAGCACAGATAATTTCCTTATTGAAAAATGTACGGAAGAAATTACAAAAGCAAGAATCCTTTATGTCTCTCAGTCCAGTTTCGATGATGAGTGGTCTAGCACACTACATACACACAATTGTACCGAGTTATTCTATGTTACAAAAGGGAATGGAAACTTCCAAATCAACAACGAAATATTCCCTGTAAAAGCGGATGATTTAATCATCGTTAACCCAATGATCACACATACCGAACAAGGAATCAAAGGACAAACATTTGAATATATTGTTATGGGGATTGAAGATTTTATTCTTCAAAACACAAATGGAAAAGGATATTTCTTTTCGAACTACTATGACTATAAACATGAAGTTCTATTCTATCTTAAGACTTTAATGATTGAAGCAAAGCGTAAAGAAGAAGGCTATCAACAAATGTGTCAGTGTCTTCTAGAAGAACTAGTCATCAATATTGTTCGTCGCGCTAATATCCGAGTCGAAATTGCTCATGTCGAAAGCAAAAATAAACTCTGCGTCACAATCGAGAACTACATTGATGCTCATTTTAAAGAAGACATTTCTTTAGATACACTTTCTCAAGTTACTTATGTCAGTAAATATCATATTGTGCATGCCTTTAAAGAATATAAAGGCATTGCCCCAATATCTTATTTATTACAAAAACGTATCGAAGAAGCAAAACAGCTTTTAATCAATACAAATCTGCAAGTCAGTGAGATAGCTGGTATTGTCGGATTCTCTTCTCTTGCTTATTTTACCCAAGCCTTTAAGAAACATGAACAGATATCCCCAGGTAAATTCCGTAAATTAAATCAAACTCCTTCTCTGGAAGAAACAGAAAAAGATCTGAACAAGAAGTGACATGTACCCCTCCGCCTAGCAAAACCTAGGAGGAGGGGTACTTTTTATATGAAATATTCATGGAAGTTCAAATTGGAGTGTGTCGAGAACTATAAAACTGGCATCAAAAATAGAAAGCCAGATTATGCAAAATGCAGTGATAGGAAGTTTGATCTTACCGTTCGCCAGTGGGTAAGAATATATGATGCTCATGGTGTCGATGGGCTGATACATAATCTAGAGAACTGGGACTGGACACAAGAGGAACAGTTTGAACTGGTATCTAATGTCTGTGCAGGTCATTCTATCTCATCTGTAGCGATCGAAGTAGGGATCCGTTCAAGACAATTATACCAATGGGTAAGAAGATATAGATTAAATGGGTATGACGGTCTAAATTTAAGGCAAAGAGGAAGATTTCATAAGGAAGATAATCGTATGCCTAGAACAAATGATGACGTCAAACTGACTAAGAGCGAGCGTGAAGAACTAAAGCTATTGAGAAGAAGAAATGAATATTTAGAAGCGGAGAACGCCTACTAAAAAAGCAAAGGCCTTG
>CAUWDF010000074.1:0-8377 GCA_963557245.1 uncultured Bulleidia sp. | reverse complement strand
GGACTTTTATTTTTTATAAGTGTTGCACTTAAAATGATAATTCATCTGTTGGAAAGAACCTCCTATCTTATAAGTGTCCTGTATATAATATGTGATTTCTACTATCGGGTTGGTATCAATAATTAACAACAAATCTTGAAGTATTGCATTTATTTCTTGTTTAGCTTGTTCGGAAAGTTCCTGCTCTTGTTCCGTCACATATGAACTTTCTTCGATTGCTTTTTCATATTCACTCAATGCAGAAAAAGGAGCGAATTGTGCTGCACGTTGTGACATTGACATATGCCGATGCGTCCCAGAAGGAACATAATGTCGATTGAGCATGTCATCATAGCGATGCATGTCCTTCTCATTTTCACTCACTTTTCTCACGCCGTATGTCCTCCTATCTGTTCATTCCTGTCTTTTGTTGTAGCACCTTTTTCAAAATCGGTTCCATTTAAGACCACATTTTTTCCGTATCGTCTTTTAATTTCCAAGACCGCTTCCTGTGCTCTCTTTTCTTTTTTAAAAGACTCTCTTTGTTTTGAATCTGTGCATCTTTCTTTTCGAAAGAAGAAGAAAAAAGAGTATCACAACAAACTTCATGATAATCCGCCTTTGTAGCATCCTTCGTATCATTGGCTGAAACTGTGATACGTCTAACGAGAAGAGAACAATCTCGAATCTTTGCAAATAAATTCAATAAAGCGGATGTAATCGCATTCGAAGATGAGAGAGGAATCCGAAAAGAAACTGTTCCCCCTTGTGAACGCGGAAGAATCCTCCCATAGAAATCCATTTCTGTCTCGCCTTGATATGAACTATTTTCTAACGAACGTGCATCGAACCCAATCCACATTCCCACGCTAGAACAGACAAGATTCTTTTCGACTAGTCTTAAAGATAATTGATCTCCCATTTCTTTTATGACAACCTCTGCCATATCCATGGTGTAAGGTTCGGTCAGTACTTGACCCACACTCAACGAGGAAGAACTAGGACGATAGCCTTTAATAGCCGCCATCGTACATGGCTTATACCCCCATGCATGATCGATTAAAAGCTCTGCTTTTATGCCGAACATCTTATATAAAAGATCCTCATTATAATAATCCTCAAATTGTCCAATAGAACATCGTGCAAGATCTCCCATCGTATAAATTCCTTCTGCTTCTAGCTTTTTAGCTGTCCCCATTCCAATACGCCAAAAATCTGTCAAAGGACGATGCGTCCAAAGCTTTTCACGATACGAATGCATATCGACTTCCGCAATTCTAACTCCATTTTTATCAGGTGAAATATGCTTTGCAATGATATCCATCGCACATTTACATAGATATAAATTTTCGCCAATTCCTGCCGTAGCTGTAATACCCGTTTCTTGCTGCACATCCTGTATCAACTGTTTCGCTAGATTTTTTGCAGAGCACTGATATAGATTCAAATAGGGACTTACATCCATCATAACCTCGTCAATTGAATAAACATGAATATCTTCTGCTGCAATCCGTCATAAATAGATCTGATAAATATGTGTACTATATTCTATATAGAGTGCCATATGTGGCATCGCAATAATAAAGCCCATTTCGTATTCTAGATGTTCACGTAATTCACGAATATCCGCAGAAGAACCTGTAAAACAATGATGAGGTGCCTTCTTCAAACGTTTTAAATTGATTTCTCGTACTTTCTGCTTTACTTCAAATAATCTTCCTCTACCTGGAATGCCGAATACTTTTAAGGCTGGAGAGACCGCTAAACAGATTGTCTTATCGGTTCGTGATTCATCCGCTACAACAAGATTTGTCTGTAATGTGTCCAATCCCTTTCTTGACATTCGACAGATGCATAGAAAGATTTAAGATCAATTGCAATATATGTCTTTTCTTTAATCATAGCTATATTTATAACATATACCATATACAAAAAAGCGAACAGAAAAAAGCACCTGTACTCCATAATCTTAGAGCGACCAGGTACTTTCTAATTCTATTTTCATTCGTGACGCAAAGCTTCAATTGGATCCAAATTAGCTGCCTTAATTGATGGTAATAAACCGAACAAAATACCAATTGCCATCGAAAACAGAACAGCAAAGAGTGAAGCCGTTGGACTAATCGATACTGGTGTACCATTCAAAATGGAGATTAATTTTGACAATATAATACCGGTTATGACACCTAGAATACCACCTAAAGATGTCAACACAACCGCCTCTGTTAAGAACTGATATAAAATTGTTTTCTTTCTTGCCCCAATTGCTTTCTTAAGGCCAATTTCTCCTGTTCTTTCCGTGACGGTCACTAACATTATATTCATGACCCCAATACCACCAACCAATAAAGAAATTGCTGCAATCCACAATAACATTGTATTCGTAGATTGAGATAGCTGCTGAATCTGTTTTGCCTGCTGCATCAGATCTTGTGCTTTATAAGAGATGCCATTTGAATTCATATTATTACCATTCAATACCAACTCTGCTTCGCGACCAATTTCCGTCATAGCGGAGGTACTATCTGCACGGAACAGCGCATTCTGAGGCTCATCATATTGATAGATTACAGGCCATACTGTTTCTGGAATATATACCGAACCACTACGGACCTGATTATACATATAATAATCTTCCATTGTTTGAATATTTGGTTCGAACTGAACCTTTGGGACTGTAATACCAATGACGGTAAATGGAACACTCTGAATTTCAATCGTCTTACCAATAACCTCTTCCCCATTAAATAACTGTTGCGCACTCATTTCATCTAAAACAACAACATGATTTGTTCTTTCCACATCCTTTTCCGAAATTCCTCTACCCTTTTTAACCGTAAGACCTGCTGTATTGAAATAATCCGAATGAATACCATAAACATTTCCACCAGATAAAGAATGATTCAAATGAAATATTGAACCAAAATCCTGTCTCTTACGGTAGGTTGAAACAGCTTCTACATGTTCGATTGCGGCTAAATTTTTAAGTGTATCCAAGGATATCTCTTTAATTCCAGACGGAATACCAGAACTCATATCATATTCCCAATCTTCTTGTGACAATATGACATTGACATTATTATCTCCTGCTCCAATCAGATTCTTTTCAATCTGATCATTGGTTCCTTTAATTGTAGATACAATTGCAATGATGGATGCAATACCGATAATAATTCCAAGCATTGTTAGAAAGGAACGCATCTTATGTGCTAATATTCCTCGTATAGATAAATGAATATTTTCTCCCATTAGATTCCACTTCCTTTCATAGTTGCCATATCATCCTCTAAATCCGATTGAGTCGGTACACCCTCTTTTACTTTTTTGCCATAAGGGAATGTAATCTGATCTTCTAAAGTAAGACCATCTAAAACTTCAACGGCTGATCCCCACTCCATCTTTCCAGTCTTAATATTTTGACGAACAAGTTTACCGTCTTTTCCGGCTTTCATTACATAATACTTGCTGCCATCACGACGAACATATGCTAGATCCAACCAAATAGAATCCTTCTGTTCCGATGTATCCTGGAAAGAAAAATCAATATAATCCCCAGCTGAGAGATTATCTGTATTTTCAATATATGCTTGAAATGTATAGTAAGAAGCATTGGGATTTCCTTGATAACCACTTGTATTATCCGTTGGATACGTGTCAATCGAAGTAATCTTTGCTTTATAGTTTTTACCATTATTCCAATTTATCGCATCCACTTCCATTCCAACCTGAACACGGTCCAACATCAGTTCTGAAATACTGCCTTCCGCATAAAGACCATTTCCACCTGCCACTTCTAAAAAGGAAGATCCATCTGTCGGAAGAGCGTTCATATCTCCTACTTTTGTGACAATACCATCTTGTTTGGCATATACAATACCATCGGTCAGATTTTCTTGGTCTTGCTGTATCTTCAATTGTGCTTTCTTGAGATCCAAATTCAAAGTTTTAAGTGTATGTTTTTGATTCATGATTTCTTTTGCAAGTTCTGCAGCTGTATAACCACTTTCTTGCGGTTTCTCTTCATTCTGGGATGGTTGTGTTTCTGGCCTACTATCATTTTCATCCAAAACCGTAGAATGTGTCAGAATAGAAAATTCATCTTCATCCCTACATTCTGGAAAATAAGAAGAAACTACGAACCAACTAGCAACAAATGTATCCTCTGCATAAATATCAAAACGTAAATATATATTTTCATTACGTATCTGATTAAATAAACTTCCACACACAAAACCATCTTTCATTACATGGAATATATATGGATTGTCCATACTCCCTTGTGAGGAAGAGGGATACTCATTTTCTTTCGAAGCTTCCGCTTGATCAAGAGAATCTATATAATTCCATGCCCCAGTAGAATCCTGCACTTTTTCAGGCAAAGATGGCTGTTCCGGCTCTGGTTCTGGCAATGGCTCTAGCATAGGAGGCTCTGTATCCGGAACGGTTCTTTGTAAAACTTCTAATTTATGTTGCACCTGTAAAATAGAATTTTTAATCTGTTCTTCTTTTAACTTCGATATTTCTAATCCTAAGTTCAGACTTGTCAGATCATACGCTAACAATTTATCCCCCTTATGTACTGGTTGTCCTTGTTGTACAAAAACCTGGGTAATCATCTTCGTATCATCCGGCATAATCTTTTGAACATCCGAATCAATCACAAGACCACTGGAAGTCAGCGGAGACTCCATCGCTCCCAAATTCAAAACCGATACTGGTGTCACCGCAACTGCCTTTGCAGAAATCGATTTCACAAATAGAATTGTTCCACCAATTGTAACGGCTGCAATTGATCCAATCAGAATACTTTTTTTAGTTATCCTTTGATTCATCTACAGCCTCCATTCTTTTATTTTCTATAATTTCGCCATCGATAATATGTAGTAATTTCTTAGCATACGCCGCAACCGATGCATCATGGGTAATCATAACAATCGTCACTCCTTCTTCATTGAGCTGTTGGAATAGTTCCATGACTTGCTTTCCAGAAGCTTGATCTAAAGCACCTGTCGGTTCATCCGCAAACACAATATTTGGATGATTGATCATTGCTCGCGCAATCGCAACGCGTTGCTTTTGCCCACCAGATAACTGAGACGGGCGAAAACCAGCACGCTCTTTCAAGCCAACACGAGCGAGCATTTCTAATGCTCTTGCATTCCTCTCTGCTTTTCCTACTCCCGCATAAATCAAAGGCAGTGCCACATTCTCTTGGGCGGTATCAGAAGCTAATAAATTAAAATTCTGGAAGACGAATCCAATCTTATTCAGACGTAGATTACTTAAATGATCATCATCCATTTTAGAAATATCTTCTCCTTCAAAAAGATAAGAACCACTGCTCATTCGATCAAGACAACCTAATATATTCATAAGTGTTGATTTTCCCGAACCAGAAGGACCCATTATAGCGATATAATCTCCTTTTTCTACATGTAGAGAAACATCTTTTAACACATGGACAGAAAAAGGTTCTTTCCCATAATTTTTATAAATATTATTCAGTTCCAATAGCATCTTTCTTTCCATCCTTTTCTGAATCGGTATATGTTTTCATGCCTTCTTGATACGTTTCATCAGGCCAACAAATATAATCTTCTTTCTTCAGTCCAGATGTAATTTCCGTAAGAAAAGCATCCTCATCTGTTTCACCTAACTGTACAGTTCTTTTCTTTAACTTTCCATTTTCGGACACCCATACAAAAGAACCATTATCCTCTGTAACAATAAATGAAGAATCTAACCAAAGACCATTGTGATGTTGTTCCTGTCCCTCATCTAATTCAATAAAGACATGTTGTCCTAACATCAGACTATCGGAAGAATCTAAAGCAACATAGAATGGATATTTCGAAGAAGAATCACCTGAATTCTGTCCCATAGACATCGGATCATTTGCATCTGTTTTGGGTTCGGTTTCAATTTTAGAAATGGTACCTTTCCACAATTTCGATTCATCGACACGAGAGCGAATGATAACAGAAGAACCTTCCGTCAGTGTTCCAAGTGACATTTCATCTACAGTTCCTTTCACACGAAAATCACTATTCTGCATAATGGAAACAATTGGATTTGTCTTTCCTGTTTCATCTGACCCACCTTCGGGATGAACCGATTTCACAACACCATCAATCGTAGACACGACCGTTGCATGGTCAATTTCTTTCTGCAGGCGTTCCAATTCATTCTTTTTTGATTGTATATCGAACTGATTTTGTCTCAATTCCATCTGTTTTGAAGAAATCTCTGTTGTATATTGGAACTTCTCATCGGGGGAAACTTGTTGCATCTGTGTATTCAAACTTGCTATCTCATTATTCAAAGATTCAATCGTATTATTAATACTTTCTATTTCTAAATTTCCAGATGCAATATTATTCGTTGCTTCGGTCACATCATAGGTAAATAACTTATCACCTGCTTTTACTTCCTGTCCTTCTGTCACATATACTTCCATTATTTTCTTAGATGGATCGGCATTCATATCGGTTGTCTCTTGGGATTCTACAACTCCTGAGTAACGATTAACGGCTACATCCATTCCCGTAAGTGTAGATACTTTCTGTGCATAAATTCCAATATTGGAATCTGTCTTAGGCTTCAATACAAAATATGCCGTAGCTGCAAGAACTACTGTGCCAAGCGCAACTGCGCCAATTACTTTCTTTTTTTTCATAATAGACATTATCCTTCCTGTATTTTCTATCCTAAACTAGGAATGAATATTTGTCTTTGCTTTTCTGTACACCCTAAAAAATAATTAATAATTCATCATTATTCTTAAAAACATTTATAATAACTACTATGAAATACAATATTACAAACGAAAAAATCACTCTGTATCTTACAGAAACAGAAAAACAGTATACTTTAGAAAAGCTCTTTGAAATTTTTGATATATCACGTAAAAACCGTTACTTATTGAAAATGAATCACCAGATTCTTTTGGATGATCGTCCTCTTTTACAAGATAATGAAGCTCTCAACGGAAACGAATTATGCATCTTACGAGAAAAAGAGAATCCCGATTGGATTGCGGCAGAGCGCCCTGCTAAAGTTGTCTTTGAAAATGATCTAGTCACTATCGTACATAAAGAAGCAGGTATTATTATTCATGGAGAAGAAACAGATACAACATGTCTAAATGCACGTGTCGCTCGTTATTATTTAGATCATAATATTCACTCTTTTGTCCGTCCGATCCATCGTTTAGATAAAGATACATGTGGACTTGTCCTTTATGTAAAAGTCGCTTTTTTCCAGCCTTGGTTCGATAAACAACTACAACTAAAAAATATCTATCGACACTATTTAGCAATCTGTATGGGAAAACGTCCTAAAAAAGATTTCACATGCAATCTTCGTATCGGAAAAGATAGACACAATGCTGGAAAGTATCGTATCTCCTCTTCTGGAAAAGAAGCACGTACTTTCTTTACTTTAGAAGATTCTAAAAAAGATTATCATTTGATTGGATGCCGCCTGGATACAGGTCGTACACACCAAATCCGTGTACACCTAAGTGCATACGGGTTATCAATTGTAAATGACCCTCTCTATGGTATTTATACGAGGGACTTTAAACATATGGGGCTTTGGGCCGATACCATTACCTTTCGCAATCCACTCAATAATAAAAAGCATACAATATACGATTTCCCACAAGAAGATTACAAGCTATTCTTAGATACAAATGATAATACAAAATGAAAGTAATGTTTGGATTATTGTTTTTATGGTGCATTCTTTATGAGGCTTCGGTATAATAGCTGTTTAAAGGAGAAAATCTATGTCAGTTCCTATTGTCACATATATTACCGCCATTCTGTGTGTACTCAATTATGTACGCATCCACAAAGAAGCTTCTCAATTTGGTATACAAGAAGCCGTTATGCGATATGGTGCTGTTTATCGACCACAAATTGAAGAAAAGAAAGAATATTGGAGATTAATTACAGGTGGATTTGTACACTTTTCTATCTGGCATTTGATTTTGAATGTCTATATTCTTCTTGAACTTGGTAGTTCTATGGAAATGATGTTTGGTACCATACCATATGCAATCCTATTATTCGGCTCCATTATTACGGGAAACATCTTTGCAGTATATATGTCGAATGACTATAGTATAAGCGGTGGACTTTCCACAGGTATGTTTGGATTACTTGCTGCTGAACTAACCATCTATTATGTTAACTTTGGTCTTCAAGCGATCTTACATGACCCTGGAATTATGTCTACTATTATTCTGAATGTCATTTTAAACTTTATGCCCGGTGTCGGCTGGAAGGCCCATCTAGGTGGCATTTGTTTTGGAATACTATTTATTACAGCTATTTTTTATCAGTAATTTGTCAAATTAAGTGCAACATCTAATGTGAGTTTATAATTTCGTTTG
>CAUWDF010000073.1:0-8931 GCA_963557245.1 uncultured Bulleidia sp. | reverse complement strand
GCTCGGCACCGCCAATAGAGCTGCATCCTCTGTCTCTAATGTTTCTTTTAAAGCATCAATACGATATTGCGTCAAATATGGCCGTGCACCATCATGAATCATGACATAATCCGAGAGGACTGCCATCAATCCATGACACACGGATTCTTGCCTTGTCTTACCGCCAACTGCTAAAACAATTTTACCTGGCATACGTGAAGCAATCTTTTCTCGATATAATAGTGGATCTGTCACAACAATGATTTCTTGGCAATCTGGATCCTTCTGAAATACAGAAATTGTCTTTTCTAATATATAGGTACCATCTTCCAATTTGGCATACACTTTGTTATACCCTAGCTTCATACGTGAACCGGAACCGGCCGCAACGATCAATGCACTATATTTCATATTAAAAACCCCCGCTTTGCAACTATTTAATCACAAAGCAGGGATATTAGAAACTGTATTTAAGCAAGAAATGCGCCTAAAACACCATATGACACTAGAGTCATAATAATTGCAGCCAAGAATACACCTAATAAGATAGATAAAGAAGCTTTCTTTAAGTCCATATCAAACAAAGATGCCACAAGCGATCCTGTCCAAGCACCTGTACCAGGTAATGGAATACCGACAAATAAAGCAAGTCCCCAAAAACCATACTTTTCAATCTTTGGACGGTTCTTCGCCGCTTTATTCTCAATCCATTCCGCCAACTTCAACATCTTATGATCACTTAGCCAATGTAATAATTTCTTAATCCCAAATAAAATGAATGGAATCGGAACAATATTACCAAGTACACACCAGAATACAGCGACTTTAAGATCTAATCCCAACAAACGTGCTAAAATCAAGCCACCTCTTTCTTCAATAATTGGAATCATCGACACCAAAAATACAGAAAGCCAATCCGGCAACATCACATGTGCTGCCCACCAAGCTATAAATCCTTCCATAATAAACTCCTTAATGAACAAATTTTACTGTACCATACCCTCCTTATATCTTCAATTCATTCCCTTTTTCAAAAAAACTTTTTTGTATATTATAAATCTATAAAGCATCATATTTTAGCTTATTTATGCCAATATTTTCATATCATTTTAACATTAAATACAATTAGTAAAAATATTTTTAAAAAAAAGTAACGAATTCTGTTGACATAAAATAATATTTGAGGTATTATGAATAAGTACTCAGCGAGTGAATGAGTGAACGGGCCTGTAGCTCAGGTGGTTAGAGCGCACCCCTGATAAGGGTGAGGTCGTTGGTTCAAGTCCATTCAGGCCCACCATTTACTTGCTTATGTCTTAATATGTTGGGGTTATAGCTCAGCTGGGAGAGCACCTGCTTTGCAAGCAGGGGGTCAGGAGTTCGATCCTCCTTAGCTCCACCATACTAAAGCGATGAAGAAATTCATCGCTTTTATTTTACTTTTTTTATACAATAATAATTACGAGGATAAAGAAATATATGAATACATTAAAAACGATTTCGATCAAAGAGATTGAAGGCTATGCCATCGGTAATGCAGAATATGCAGACCACTATACAGGATGCACCGTCATTTTACCTACGAATGGCGCCGTATGTGGAGTCGATATCCGTGGCGGTGGCCCAGCTTCTAGAGAATGCGGATTACTAAATCCATTAGCCGCAAATGATAGTGTTAATGCAGTTCTTCTTTCTGGCGGTAGCGCTTTTGGCTTAGATGCTGCTACAGGTATTATGAAATACTTAGAAGAAAAGAAGATTGGATTTTCTACCGATGCTGGTGTCGTACCAATCGTATGTGCATCTTGCTTATATGATTTGCAGTTAGATAATACCGTTCGTCCCGATGCAGCACTTGGTTATAAAGCTTGCGAAAATGCTGCCATGAACAATTATCAAGATGGTTGTTATGGTGCTGGTACAGGAGCGACATGTGGAAAAGTGCTCGGTCCTGCCCATATGATGAAAACTGGTATTGGTAGTGCTGCTTTCCAATGTGGAGAATTAAAAGTCGGTGCTATCGTTGCCCTCAACTGTTGTGGAGATGTTTATGATTTTTCCACTGCTGAGAAAATCGCTGGTTGTTACGATTATGAGCACCATACTTTTTTAGATGGAGAACAAGCAATGTACGCCATGCAAGCGAACATAAATCTTTTCCACACCAATACAACAATTGGAGCTATTATCACCAATGCGAAGTTCAATAAGACAGAACTGACAAAGATTGCTAGTATGGCTCATGATGGCATGGCTCGTAGTATCAATCCAATTCATACACAGTTCGATGGGGATTCGATCTACGCTATGGCTAATGGAACAGTACAAGCAGATATCAACGCAGTAGGAACTTTAGCTGCTCGTGCTTTCTCTACAGCGATTAACGCAGCCGTGGAGAACTCTACCTCTCTTGGTTCTGTCCTTTCCCACAAAGATATTCAATAATCTGTCCACAATAGCTCTCTATAAAAGAGAGCTATTTTTTTATTTCCACATAAAGCATTCGTGTAATCTCATGTATTCCACAATGGAGTTTATAAACCGCAACTTTTTCCCCTGTTTTTGTTGTATCTACCTCTGGAAGTTTTAATTTTCCACCTTTACTTTCGATTTTCTCCACATATTTCATCGCATCAAAGGTTTCCCCTTGTCGTATCTCAACTTTATCTGTGGACAACTCTAACACCGGTCTTTCCACAATCTGTCTCAGTACAATTCCTAATACAATCGTTATCTCCAAGAGACATACACAATATCCAATCCAAAGATTCTCTTTTTTCATATTCCCTCCCCTAACGATATACCCAAAATAAAATAACTTTACGAGCAAACAGTATATTAGTGATGGAGGGACAAGATGAATATATTGATTGATAAATCCAGTATGACCAATCTATGAACAGATTATAAACTAGATTACGTCCAGGATTGCATCGAATGCTCTACAGGAAGAAGAACTTATTCCAAGTGTTCGTTCTCTTGCGAACGAACAACAAATCAAAAAGCCTATGATGCTCTAGAACAAGAAGGATATGTCCATACAATTCCAGGTAAAGGTTCTTATATCCATATGCAGAATCCTTCTCTCATCACAAAACTCACACGTGAATAGATTAAGCAAAAACTTGTAAAAATCATTCAAGACTCACATTCTGGTGGACATACCGATACGAATCTACAAGAAATATGGAAGGCACCATCGAAGCTATCGCCATTCAATATGGATCGATTCCACTTTCCGCAAGTATATAGTCATTCTATATCGTTATCACATTACTTATTTCATCTCTTCTGATTCCTATCAATCTACTATGTAGTGGAAAAAAACTGTATTCATACAGATATTCTGTTATCTTCTCCTGTTATATATCATCTTCAATTTTTCTGAAACCATCAGTCTATATACTCTTTCCACCCATATTCTCTCCTTTAGTTCGATTGCCATCAGTATTTTCTTACTCCTTCTTTCGATTTTCCTCAGTTGTAAGATCTTAGAACATAAAAATCTATAATCATACCAAACAAGTCATTTTTTAAAATCGACAAAAAAAGAGGAGCACATTGATATGTTCCTCTTTTCGCTTATTCTGCCATATTTTCTAATTCACGATCATGTATTCTCTCTGGTAAGTGAAAATCTTGTATCCAACCTATAATCTGTCCGGAAAGTATGACCGTTACTAACGAAGCAAGTAATTTGGGCAATGGAATATATGTAACGGATAAAGCCAGCACACTTAAATCACTGACCAAATAAATCCATTTCATATTCCATCCAGAAACTTTCTGAATACTCATCGCTAACGCATCATCGCCACCAGGTGCTCCTCCAGAACGAACGCTGATACCAACTCCGATACCAACAAATAGTGCCCCAACAATTGCGGCAACTAATGGATGGGAAGCCAACTGTGGCCATAAAGGTGGGAACTGTTCAAATATTGCATAGAATAATGAGAACCCTCCACCAGCAATACAAGAATAGAGCACAAACTCTTTGCCTAATAATTTCCAACCTAAAAGGTAACATAATGCATTTAATACAAATCCAGATACTGCTGGAGATATTTCGAACCAATGATGTAACAATAGAGTCAGACCCAATATGCCACCTTCTGTAACACCCGAGAACGAATGTACATGATAGAGTCCAAAAGCTAATATAGCACTACCAACTAGAGCTCCAATACAGTTGGAAGCTTTTACTTTTATATGCAAACGCATCGTATCACATCCTTTCAGATTTTATGTTTCATCCCTCGCTGCATATCTTTTGTAAGTTCTAACGCCTCTAAGACACGATCCTGTAAATGAATACTGTATTGTGTCAGATCGTTTACGAACTTCTCCGTACAATCTTCAACGGTCTCTTCCATTGCTCGATCTTCAATTTCATAGATTTTTGTCAATAAAGTACGAGTCAAATCCGAACCTTTTTCTGTTAAGCGGATCATTTTTTCTCTGCCATGTTCTTCTGGTTCTAATACAATCAGATCATTTTCCACACATTCTTTCACAATGGTATTGATCGTTGTCTTTGGAATCAGCCACTCTTGGCTGACCTGGGATTGAGAATGGGCTTTCCCGTCATCGAGAGCATAAAATAATGCCAGTGTATTTTCCTTTAAGCCTAATGCACGTGCCTCCAATGCGAATATTTCATCGATACGGTTAACCGCCAGCATTAATTTATGAACAAGTGCTCGATGTTCTATCATTCTCTTTCCCCTCCTTGTACGAATACGTACATATGATATAGTACGAATTCGTACAAATCAAGGAAGTGACTTGTCTTTTTGGACGTAAATTATATTTTGTATAATGTTTTTCTTGACCTTGTACTTACTATAACCGTTACAGTGAAGGCACAAAGGATGGTACAACCTATGAAATCAATTAAAGAAGTAGAAACACTAGTCGGTATCTCAGCTCAGAATATCCGTTATTATGAAAAAGAAGGTCTCATTCAACCTTCCCGTAATCATTCGAATTCCTATCGTGAATACAATGACGAAGACATCAAGCGTCTACAAACAATCAAAATGTTCCGTAAGATCGGTATGCCAATTGAAGAAATCAAAGATATTCTTTTTGAGAGAATCTCTCTCCAAGATGGTCTCGAACGTCATCAGAAACGTCTTTTAAGCGAAAAAGAACAGATTACAGTCTCTTTGAACTTCTGCAAAAACATTACCGTAACCAAACTCTGTGACCTCAATATTGAAGAATGCTTACATAAAATGAATGAAGAAGAAAAAAATGGTGCTTCTTTCTCTTCTCTCTTAGAGGATTATAAGAAAGTTATCCATTCCGAAATGATATGTGATTTTACATATACCCCAGATACACGGTGTGATACACCACAAGAATTTACCGATTCTCTTGCTCAATATGCTAAAGAGAACAACTTAAATATCTCTTTTATAAGAGAATCTATGTGTCCACAGTTCTTCTTAAATGGAATCGAATATAAAGCCTATCGTACTTCTGGAAGATTTGGTATCAATATCCATTGTGAAGTATTACATCCAGAAAATTATATACCAGAAGGAATGTCAAAGAAGAGATATCAATGGATGCGTATCTGTTCCATTCTCGCATTACCGCTCTTGTTCTTTATAATCTGTAATATACCTGTATTTACACAGCTTTCTTTTCAGAATCCAGAAGACTGGTATGCCTTGATTGTTCTAGCAATCTTATTTATTGCGAATCTATCTTGGATTTTCTACAGCTTTGGTAAGAACTATAATGGATAGCCCCTCTCACACATTGTATGAAATAATTTTCATGCAATGTGTTTTTTTCTTGAATGTACAAAAAAAGTATCTATTTTCCCCCCATTTTTTCCACAAAGCATGTAATATAAACTTAGAAATATATTTTTGGAGATAATTATGAACGACACTTTACAAATCATTCATTTAGTGAAGAACTACGGTAAAGTTAAAGCGTTACAATCCGTAGATTTCGAATTGCACAATGGCATTTATGGTCTATTAGGCCATAATGGTGCTGGCAAATCCACTCTACTCAATATTTTGACCGGAACCTTGAACTTCGACAGCGGAGAAATCCTATGGAATGGAAAAGATATTCGTGAACTTGGCAAACAATATCGTCAAGACTTAGGCTATATGCCTCAGGCACAACACCTGACCGCCGATATGACCGTTGAATCCTTTATGTACTACATTGCTTCGTTAAAAAAGATTCCAGACGCAAAAACAATGGTTCCTGATCTTTTAAAGAAAGTGAATATGGATCGCTTCCTCCATCGTAAACTGAAGGCTCTTTCTGGTGGTATGCGACAAAGGGTCATGATCGCACAAGCTCTACTCAATCGTCCAAAGATCTTATTGTTAGATGAACCGACAGCGGGTCTAGATCCTGTGGAACGTAAAAACTTCCGCAACTTGATTGCATCCATTGCAGAAGACCGGATCATCATCTTAGCAACCCATGTCATTTCGGATGTCGAGTTCATCGCTTCCGAAATTATTATGATGAAACAAGGTAAAGTACTGACCTGCGCTTCCCAAAGAGAACTCATGGAAAAGACAAATGTCTATGAAACTGTAGAAGACATCGAATCCTTGATTCAACAAGATCCATCCATTAAGATTGTAAATCAGACATATGTCAACGGTGAGATTCATACTCGTTTCTTATCTGCCATTCCTCATGAGAATAAAGTCCCTGCAACTTTAGATGATGTCTATCTAGATTGGTTAGAGTAATTGTATGATCTTAGCAGAATGCAAACGTATCCTCAAACAGAAGTCTTTCTTATGGACAATAGTTCTGTTTCTTGGTGGTACATTATTAGGAAACACCTATATTCTGAACCGGAAAGATGTGCAGGCTCTTTCCAAAGATCTACCAATTTTAAATACAGTCGAACTAGAAGGAAAGGAACACCCTTGGCAAATTGTTCAGAATGCTGGTGGTAGTGAAGTTGCAGTAGAACGAGCATCTTTTATAGCGAAATATAAGTCTCAATATGAAGCATCCTTAAAAGAAGTAGAACAGAAACAAGGTTCTTTCTTATTTGATACCGAAGAGAGTCATATCCTACTCGAAAAAAATAAAGATGTATATAACAAGATCCTATCGGAAGATTTGACAGTCTATAATGATCTCCTATTAAAATATCAGACACAGTTCGCTATGATACGTAACTTCTTACTGCTCGGTATTGGCTTCTTACTTGTCCATATTCTGATTCAACAAGATAAAGAGAGTGGTCTTTTACCGCTCTATGGTAGTACTGTCACAACAACTACAAAACTGATCCTCAGTAAACTGACTGTTATTTTAATGACATTCGGTATCTTGTTCCTGGGAACGAGTATCCTTGATCTCATCACATTAAAGATTGGTGGTCTCAATCTAAACGCTCCAATTCAACAACTCTATCAAATTTCTTATACTTCCTTTACTTGTTCCATTGGACAATATTCTATCTTACAGAATAGCTTCATGTTTTTAGGTATCCTAACAACCTTATTATTTTTTACAACTATTTATTGTTTTACCGATTCCTCTTCGATTTCTTTTGCGATTCTTGCAATCTTTATGGCTGCAGAGATTTTAGCCGCAAACTTTATATCGATTGCTTCTTCCTTGCATATCTTAAAAGAAATCAATCTATGGAGTGCCTTAACCGAACAAACATTCCCAGATTCCCTCTCCATCTTCTTCCATCAAGCGATTCCAGAGGCATACTGGTTACCAGTTGTATTCCTTTTATTTGGTATTGTTTTATTCATATTGACTGTTCTATTTTACCGTAGAGCATTCCGTTCGAAAGCACAGTCTGTCCGTTCCCTACCTCTCCGTTCTCATTTTACATGTCTCTATCAGATTCGTGAGCTTCTTTTCTCAAGAAAAGGTATCTTTATCTTAGGAGCAGTACTCTTATACTCTTTCGTCAGTGTTGCGAACTATACCGCAACTAGACCAAAAGATGAAGTTGCTTATGAACAGTTCGCAACGCAGTACTACGGCCCTATTAATGATGAACTTCTATCACGTATTCAAAAAGATAAAAAACGAATTGCGGATGCGGCTGCACGTATTGATGAAGTATTCTTAACGGATGATCCAAATTTTGTTTTAACTGAAGAACTACAACAAGAACTAGAACCGATACAAGAAGATGCAGCGAACCGAAATAATATAGAGCGTTTAGACGCAGAAGTTTCTTCTCTCCAAAGTATCGGTGCAGAATACTTCAGTGATAATCGTACATTAGAACTCCTCGTACAAAAGCATAACCCAAGTGGTACAATGATTCTCACTTTATTAGCAATCATCCCGTTGCTTGTATGTGTGATTGATATTATGAGTCCATTCTACCAATCTTCTATGAACCGTCTTGTCTTCAGTACCGTTACCGGTAAGAAAAAGTATCTATGGAAAGAATTCCTTCTCTTTCTTGCTTTTGGTATCTTATTAGATATACTTCTGAATGGAAGCCACTTTATCAAGATTACAAATAATTACTCTTTTGCGTTCGTCAATCTACCAATTCGTGATGCATTAGGTGTTAATTCAGATATCCATCTAATACCTTGGTTCTTATTACTATGTCTCAATCATATCGTTGTCTTATCTACATTCATTGTACTCGCAATGAAGATGAGTAAAAAGTTCGGTATGATCGGTGGTATGGCTATCACAATCTTAATTGTTTGCGCACTGACCATCAGTCCGATTGGTCTAATGACAATATTACGTTATGATTTCTTAAATCATTTATTACTCTATATTATCTTAATGGCAATCGGCATTGACTTCTGTATTATTAATCTTATAAAAGAATAAAGAGTCCAAAGTGGAGTGAACCATATTCTTTGGACTCTATATAACATCTCTAACTGTATGGCTTGATATCTTGCTTGGCAAGGAGTCAGGCCTTTTCTTTTGAAATTCATACGCATGTCCATA
>CAUWDF010000072.1:0-9070 GCA_963557245.1 uncultured Bulleidia sp. | reverse complement strand
ATTATAAACTCACATTAGATGTTGCACTTAATTTGACAAATTACTTATAAAAAATGGAAGGCGGAACAAAAACCTGTAAAACTATATACTTGTTTCTACTGTTCCATTCTTTTTATCTTTTTACTCACTTTATCTCCTATCTTATGGAATATTCCTCAATTATTCGCTGGACATGATATGCGTTTTGGATTAATTCCATTTAATGACGCAATCAACGAATATGGTTACTATCGCTTTGAAATAACCTGTAATATTCTACTATTTGTTCCATTCGGTTATTTCTTTACTCGTATTACCGGACGTCCTACAAAAGATGCCTGGCTAGCTGGTTTATGTCTTAGTATATTCATTGAATTCTTCCAACCATTCTTAAGCCATGTACGTGTATGTGATATTACCGATGTCATTACAAACTCGTTTGGAGCTTTCCTTGGAGGAGTCTTATATTATCTATTTCATAAATAAAGATCCGATTGTTTTTATACAATCATGTCTATTCCCTCTATCCATTTCTGTACTATAACAAAAGCCTTACAAACATGTAAGGCTTTTCGTTAGAGTTCATCTAAAATACTGCTTCCGCCAATGAACTCTCTTACAATAGATGGATTTGGTATCCACTTATCTTCCTGTACTGCCACAAAGAAAGACAAGAATTTTAACATACGTTGTGCTTCTGGATAGACATCTTCTTGTGAATCTATATTTTTCAGAAGAGGTTCTGCATATTTCTTAAGGACCGCTAGTTCATAGACACATTGACTATTAAAGAAAGCATCTGCATTGGCATTGTATGGAAAGATATTATAATCTTCCCCTTTGCGTACACTTGGCCACTCACGGATCGTTTCCGCAGCGGATTTTCCACGGGTACGATAATCACGAACAATCCGTCGCAACATACGTGCATCGGTCGTCGGCACACGTAATAGAGAATCAATATTAATCTGAGTCAATGGACTGATATAGATACGAAACTTCGCATCTTCTGGAATTCCTTGCGTTAAAGCAGGATTTAACCCGTGAATTCCTTCAATGACAATCGGTTGCGCCGCATCAATGGAAACGATACGTTTTCCATACATTTTCTTTCCTTCCATAAAATCAAAAGTTGGCAGATCGACTTTCTTTCCTTCTAATAATGCATTCATCTGTTCCGTAAAGAGAGCTGTATCAACTGCACTGAGACCTTCAAAATCCAGCTTTCCATCCGCATCTGGTACCATATCACAACGATTAATAAAATAATCATCTGTACCAAGATACAACGGTCTTAAGCCAATGACACGTAGCTGAATACATAAACGCTTCGCAAATGTCGTCTTCCCCGAAGAAGAAGGACCCGCAATCAGAATGATACGTTTTCCTTTCTGATGAATTTCATCTGCAATTTCCGCAATCTTCTTTTCATGCAGCGCTTCATTCAAAAGAACCGCATCTTTTAATTCTTTTGTACGTACATTTTGATTCAGGTCACTTGCATAATTGATACCGGTAAGTTTGTCCCAACGTGTCTCTTCCGCAAAAGCATCATAAAGAAGTTTCTGTTCTTCATATGGAGGAATATGGGTAGGATCCGAAGGGTGTGGAAATCGTAACAATACGCCATTACGATACCGACGCACTTCAAAATATTGCAAATAACGTGTAGAAGGAAGGAGATGTTGACAAAATACAGAAGTCTCTTCTCCTACTGTATCAAAATAAGCTGTCTCAAGATCATATGCACTTTCCACAAGATCATATTCTTCCATATGCTTTTTTTTCAAATAGGGAAGAAGTTGCTCACGTAAAAGACACACTTCTACAATTGGCAGATCCGCATCAATAATCTGTTGCATCTGCAATGTAATCTGTTCACATATCTCATCGGTAATATGAGGAATATGAATTTCTGTGAAAAGTCCTTTCGATAACGAGTTATTGATTGTCACCTGTACATCTTTTCCAAATAAATCATGAATTGCTTTCCGATATACAAGAGATAATGTCTCTTGGTATGCCATATTAGCATAGGAAGTCTGTAAGGTATCCAAATAAACCGTACTATCTTCCATGATTGGTGTATCTAAACGTGACGAACATTGATTGATCCGACAAGTAAGAATCGGCGCTGCGGTTTCAATATTATATTTTTGAATAAGTTGTTGTGCGGTAATACCTTCTCTTTCTGTTATACATTGACTCATGCCATCTGGAAAAACCGCTTTAATCTGAATCATACTATTATTTCTTATACCGTGTAGAAAAAGGCTGTGAGGCCTGACGTTTCGCAAGAGAACTATCACGTCCTTTATTTTCTGGAGTCAGACGCATCATCTCCTCTTGGGAATTGAACGGTATATCTCCTTCTTTTATTTTAAGATATCTTCCGTCCGCTGTCATCTTTCTCGCTTTGGTATTATCCTTCATCGCAATATCGATATAATCATGAACCGTCTTACGACACTTCGCATCTAAGATCGGGCATGCGATTTCAACGCGGCGTTCCGTATTACGAGTCATAAAATCCGCAGAAGAAATATACATTTTCTCTTTCGAACCTTTACCAAATACATAAATACGAGAATGTTCTAGATAACGTCCCACAATCGAACGAATCTCAATATTCTCTGTCTTACCTGCAATACCAGGTAAGATACAAGAGATACCTCTTACAAGCAGATGAATCTGTACTCCAACACAAGAAGCTTCGGATAACTTTTCTATAATATCTTCATCCGTAATTGCATTTAATTTAGCAAAGATATACCCATCTTTCCCTTTGGCAATCTCTTTATCCATTAGATTGAGAATCGTGCTCTTTAAAGAAACAGGAGCCACCAATAAAGAACGATACTTACCATCTAACTTACCGATTGCCATATTCTTAAAAAATTCAATCGCATCGTGGGTAATCGCAGAACGAGCTGTCAGATAAGCAAAGTCCGTATATGTCTTTGCCGTACTTTCATTGAAGTTACCTGTAGCCACCAGAGCAACATGTTGCGGTTTCTCATCTACAATTTTTGTAACAAGACAAATCTTTGAATGTACTTTATAGGACTCAAAACCATACATCACATGACATCCTGCATCTTCTAAACGTTCCGAATAATCAATATTGCTCTGCTCGTCAAAACGGGCTTTCAATTCAATCAGAACTTCTACTTCTTTTCCATTCTCAGCAGCACTGCATAAATAATCGACTAGTCTTGCCTGACTGGCTAAGCGATAAAAAGTAATTCGAATCGAAACAACATCTGGATCATCCGCAGCTTCCTTCACAAGCTGTAAAAATGGTTCCATAGAATGATAAGGATAATGTAATAAAACATCTTTCTTCTGTATTTGATCAAAGACACTCTTTTTATAATCTAATTCTGTGGTATATCTTGGTTTATATGTAGGAAAGCATAACTTTTCTTTCATTTCATCCGTACAGAGTTTATCTAAAGAAAATACATATTTCATATTCATAGGTACATTGGAAATGAATAATTCTCTACGCGTAATTTTCAAATGCGAAAGCATATACTTACGGAATGTCCCACTCGGCTTCTTCGACATCGTAAGCATTGTGACATTCATCTTTTTTCTTTGCTTTAATACTTTCTCCATCTTTGTACGATAGTCTGCGATATCATCAAAAGCTTCATCTTGTGGATCGACATATGCACTGCGTGCAACGGTCAATTTAATTACCTCTTCTACTTTCGCATCTGGGAAAATATCGGAAATATTCGCCAAGATCAAATCTTCTGTATGCACAAAATGAATTCTCTTCTTATGTGGCAATACAATAATATCTGGTAAAGACTGTGGTACAGGAACAAAGCAGAAAACATCATGTTTACGAATATGCATGATTGCCGCAATATATGTAATATGGTTCTGAAGATTTGGAAATGGGTGATGCGTATCTACAATCTGAGGAGCTAACAATGGGGCTACTCTTGTCTCATAATAGCTCTTTAAAAACTTAGTCTCCTCTTTTGTACACTGTGAAATATCTAGATCTTCTACCAATTCTTCCGCTAACGCTTCCCGTAAAGACTGATAGATTCGATCCCTTTTTAAACAAACTCGTTTCGCAGCTGGATAAATCGCTGCTAACTGTTCCTTTGGTGTCATACCAGACTTGGCATCCACTTTTGTATAGTCCGCTTTCGATAAGTCATATAAACTACCTACGCGCACCCGAAAGAACTCTGTTAAATTTGAAGTAAAAAAATAAACAGACTTTAATCTTTCTAACAATGGTACAGTTTCATCCTTCGCTTCCACAAGCACTCTATCATCAAAACGCAACCATGATAACTCACGATTCTGTGTATAACCTTCTTTAAATAAGTTTTTCTGCATGTTCCTCTCTCCTCGTAGAGAAAATTATAGTGAACATATGTAAAGATTATGTGTTGTTATTGTAAAGTAAATGTTACATAACAATATAAGGAACATGTACTCTTTTGTGTCTGGTATGCAATTTATGTTTCGTTCTGATTCTTTTTATTATTAATCTGGTTTCGTATCATAATGAAAAATGGAGATTATAGAAATGAAAAGAATTGTAACAATGCAAGATATTTCGTGTGTCGGTAAGTGTTCTCTTACGGTCGCACTCCCAGTACTATCCGCAATGGGCGTAGAAGCAGCGGTCATTCCAACTGCTGTTCTTTCGACTCACACAATGTTCAAAGGTTTTACTTTCCATGATTTAACAAATGAAATTGAACCGATCACAGAGCACTGGAAAAAAGAAGGATTTACATTCGATGCTGTATATACAGGCTATTTAGGTTCTCGCGAACAGTTATCGTTAGCCGCTAAATTATTTGATGATTTCGGTGATAAGTTACGTATCGTAGATCCATGTATGGCAGATAATGGAAACTTATACCCTGGCTTCACAAAAGAATTTGCACAAGAGATGGCACAACTCTGTAAAAAAGCCGATGTCATCGTGCCAAATATGACAGAAGCTTCTTTCTTATTAGATATTCCATATCGTACAGAATATGATGAAGCATATGTTAAAGAAGTATTGCATCAGTTAACAGACCTAGGTTGTGGTACAGCTGTCTTAACAGGTATCTCACTAGAAAATGGAAAATTAGGTGCCTATGCCTATGATAGTAAAAAAGATCAATACTTCTCTTATTATAACGAAGAAGAAGTAGAACACTTCCATGGTACAGGTGATATTTGGGCTTCTTGTTTCTGTGGCGCACTCGTTCTTGGTAAGAGCTTTGAAGAAGCATTAAAGATTGCTTGCGACTTTGTCAAAGAATCGATTCATCAAACTCTCATCGAAGAGAACCATAATACATATGGTGTCAATTTTGAACAGGCTATCCCTTCTCTTGTAAAAGCGTTATAACAAGTGCACCAAGCGCATATAAATGCGCTTTTTTTATACTCTGTCCTTAAAGTATGCGAACATTTTCACTTTGTTGATAAAGACTACAAATATGACTACAATGAAAATGTGAAACAAACAAAGGAATCATTTGATTCCGGGAGGTAATATATAGTGTTTGGTTTTGGTCAGTTAATTGATATTTTAAAGAAAGATCCAAAGAAGATCGTTTTCACAGAAGGTGAAGACCCACGTATTCTGGAAGCTTCTTCTCGTTTATTAGCAAGTAATTTCCTGCACCCAATTTTAATTGGTAACCCTGAAAAGATTATGGAATGTTCCGAACAAAGTGGTTTCAACATTCGCGGTGCTGAAATTATCGATCCTGCTTCTTATGATCGTATGGATGAAATGGTCGAACTGTTCTGCGAACTTCGTAAGAGTAAGGGCGTCACACCAGAGCAGGCAAAAAAGACTCTCGCATCCGCTAACTACTTTGGTACAATGCTCGTCAAGATGGGTGTTGCAGATGCATTACTTGGCGGCGCAACATATTCTACGGCCGATACTGTCCGTCCAGCTTTACAGCTCATTAAGACAAAGCCTGGCTGTTCCCTCGTTTCTTCTTGCTTTATCTTAGTTCGTCCATCCGCTACAGGAGATAATGAAGTCCTTGCTATGGGTGACTGTGCAATCAATATTCATCCAACAGAAGATGAACTCGTTGAGATTGCTGGTGAAACAGCTGAATGTGCAAGAATCTTCGGTATTGATCCAAAAGTTGCTTTCTTAAGCTACTCTACTCTTGGTTCTGGTAAGGGTGAAGATGTCGATAAGATGCGTAACGCCGCCAACAAAGCAAAAGAAAAGTATCCAAATCTTCCAATCGAAGGTGAATTACAGTTCGATGCAGCGGTCGCTCCACGTGTTGCACGTACAAAGTGCCCAGAATCTGCGGTTGCCGGACATGCGAACACATTCGTATTCCCAGATATCAACGCTGGTAATATCGGCTATAAGATTGCACAAAGACTTGGCAACTTCGAAGCTTATGGTCCAATCCTTCTTGGTCTTAACGCTCCAATCAACGACTTATCTCGTGGATGTAACGCTGCTGAAGTTTACTCCATGGCTATCATTACAGCTGCTTTAGCTTAATCCCACAAAAAAGATGTTACCTTCCTTGGTAACATCTTTTTCTTATGAAAACAATAATATACGTGCTCATAGGATCATGGCTAAGATGACGAATACTTTCTGTTTATTTTTAGATATTTCTAGCGCATATCCAATTACTTTTTCAAGTACGATCCATACTGCCACAAAAAGAAGAATTCCAAAACATACATAATTCAAATGTGTCTCAATTATTGTCGTAGATGAAAGCACCATCAGCATTCCCCACAAGGCCAATAATAGAACCGTCATTACAATATGGCCTATGCGCATTATCTTATCTTGCATCCTGCTCCTCCTCAACAGATATTACTATTAAGTATAGCATTCTCAACAAAATTTCTATTTGACCATTTGTCCACTTTGTAGATGGAATGTTCGATCTGCAGAAGAAGCCCTGTTAAATCATAGTACGGGCTAAAGAAACTCTTTGTACCTCACCACCGGAAAGAGTATATACTTTCTCATTTTCTAAAGAAAGAATACCGACTTGTTCTAGAGCAGCCTGAATCAATTTGAATTTATGACCTTTCGAATATTTTGTATACTGAAGTGCTAGCATTAGATTCTCTTTTACTGTCATATTTTCCACTAATGCAAAGTTCTGAAATACATAAGAAATATGATCTCGTAATACGATTCGAGCTGCTGAAGAATGAATCGAAGGTGATTCTTTGCCAAATAATATGTAATTCCCACTATCTGGTGTTTCAATCAATCCTAATATATTCAAAAGAGTGGATTTACCACATCCAGAAGGACCTACTATGGCTAAAAGTTCTCCCTTTTGAACCTCCATATTCAGTTTTTCAAACAAAACATGTTTTCCAAAGCTCTTCTTTAAATCTTTCATTTCTAAAATAGAACTCATAATGCAGCACCTCTTAGAACATCTTGAATATTCTTACTTTCTGCTCGACTAATAACAACTAAAGTAATCAAAGCATCCACAATGACAAATACCATATACAACAACAGAAGTGGAATGGAATCTCCCATCAATACAACACGCAAAAAACCAAACAAATAAATGACAGCAGATACCATTATCTCTGATCTATACCGTTCCCAAAGACTATAGCCCAACAACTTCTTTGTCATACGTAACTTACTTTCCGATAAAAGAAATATCTTGATACAATAATAAGAAGAAACAATACTAACAAGCAAAATCAAACTAATACTTGCAAATAATATATAACTACTTGTACGTAATTCTTTCATATATGGTAAAAAATCATCTTTATAAATAGAACCAAATCGTATTTGATTTCCTTCTAGTCCATTGGCTTGTATTGCTTCATTTATCTTTTTCTGGTTCTCTTCTGTATTTTGAATACGTAATGGTCCGGTTAATCCAGTATTCATTACAAAACCTACTTCTTTTTGTAAATATTCTCCTTGTAGACATACAAAGATTGGATTCTTTATGAACAGCTCTCCTTGATCTATAAGTTCTCTACATTCACTAAAGTATTCTTTATCCGAATCTGGATAATAATCAATTTGATATTCTCCTGCATCCCTTACTAAATAAACCATAAGTTTTGAGATATATTCCGTTGCCTAACGATTCTCTTTCATACTATCTGGAAATAAAACCGTTAAAGGACCATTCTTAAAATATGCCTCTTGATACAAAGAAGTATTCTCTTTTAAATAATTCGAATCACATTTCACAACATCTATCTTTTTTGGCAGATTGACTCCTGTCATATCAACTTGTGAAGCATAACTCTGCAGAGAATTCCAATCGTAAGAACTTGTCTGTATGAATTGTGCTCCTGCATTTTCTTCTAGATTATAGAATAGATCTGTCATCTTTTCCTCTAACGGATCTTTTCCACTCAATGACTGTGAAAATTCATCACCGATATATTTATAAGAAACCAGTCCATACTCCTCCGTTTTCCTTTCTAGGGTATGGTATGCATGCATATTGTTCCAAACAGAATTGATATTTTCAGACAGAGTCGGAAATAACGATACCAAAATCACAAAGACAACAAATTTCAACATATAACACGTCCACTTTCCCACACGATTATGGATATTTCCCTTCATAATTTCACTCAGAGAATACCGATATATATGCCAAATGGATATATACTGGATCATAGCACTGATCAATACCAATGCAACTTCTACTCCCATTAACATTGCAAAATATTTAAGATCCAATGCAGGATAGAGTATTTTCTGTACAATTGCCACTACAAACCCAACAATAAGAGGTATACATTCTTCTTTTAAACTTATCTTTTTAAATACATCAAATGTATTATAGCCTAGTAGCTTATACACCCATATTTCCTTTGTAATCAATATTGGATAGAACAGACATACAATCACAAATACCAACAAAAGTATTCCACTTATTCCAATAAATAGAACATAATCTGGTTCTGAATGTTTCACTGCATAACTAGGATTCAACATTTCCTCTTCACTGACCTGAAATATTGAACTTAACTGTTGTAATACATCTTCTTGATTATTTTTTTCAGATGAATTATCATTTTAAGTGCAACACTTATAAAAAATAAAAGTCCATGA
>CAUWDF010000071.1:0-9391 GCA_963557245.1 uncultured Bulleidia sp. | reverse complement strand
TCATGGACTTTTATTTTTTATAAGTGTTGCACTTAAAATGATAATTCATCTATAACAAAAGCAGACGGAATAGTCTGCTAATGTATTATTCAATTGCGTCGATATGTACGCGACGTACCTGAGAAAGTGAACGCAAAGAGAGCGTGAGTTCATCAGAGGTACAGATCATTTCTGAAACATCTAAGGAAAGTAGGACATTTGCCTTTCCGGAGATCGGAATTGCCTGGGAAATCGTAAGAATGGATGTTCCTAGATCCCGTAGAACCTGCATAACCGATGCAAGGGAACCGCTTTCGTCCTTTATTAATAAAGAGATGACAGCGTGACGGCTGATCTTCTGCATGGAAGTATCATAGACACAATCTCTATACTTATAGTAGGTATTACGGGATATGCCAGCACGGTGAACAGCTTCGGTGATGGTTGTGACTTCATGGTCTTCCAAAAGACTACGTGCATAAAGCACTTTATCCAAATATTCTGGTAATACCTTACGGCTAACAACTAAATAATCTTTTGGCATGGTCATTTTCCTCTTTTTTATGTTATATGTGATTTTATTGTACAACGGATTCGAATCGGTGCAATGTTTTTACGGTATGGATGTGCTACAATAAGAATATAAAGAGGTAAAAAATATGTTACGTAAAACAATTATGGGTGCTTTTGCAGTTGCAGCAGGAGTCGCAGCAGGAGTTGCGGCAGCGGTAGCAGTCAAAGCATACAAAGACATTAAGAAAAATAAAACAGAAGAAACAGAAAAAGGAGAAGATGAAGTACATTTCATCAAGATTGATTCCGATGTAGAACCAGAAACAAAAGTAGAAGAAAATCTTCCTCATTTTGATTTAGAAGGAAAGCCAGAAGAAGTGAAAGAAATTTGTGGTGTTTATCCTTACTTGGATCCTGATTTTGTGGAACAGATTTTAGCTCGTGATGAGGATTTCAATCATGCATATGAAGAAGATACATTAGTATCGATGAAGCATAAAGTTTCATTTGAATCCGACGAAGATCTAGCTTCTTATGCCGATATTATGGAAGATGCTGGATATGATGTTGAAATTCAGGATCATAGAGCGGAAGCTTCACGTAAGTTCTTTATCCAACAGGGTGCAATTATCAGTGATATCTTGAATGTAGCAAATCAGACAGTTGCGTCTGGGGGTGTCTACGAGGGATACGAAGTACAGTAAAATAAGAGTTGGGTGGTTCCTATAGAAATAGGAATCATCCATTTTTTTTGGAAAAAGAGTGGATAAGAGCAGGAAGTTGTAGTGGTATCCTATAAATTTGTGATAGTAGGAACAGATTTTAGATACAATCATGGTATAATAGTCGCGTTTTAGGAGAATTCACTTATATGAAAGCTATATTTTTGAGTTATGCAGGAACCATTTTGCAACAAAGGGGGGACGAATTCTCTGAGGTAGCAGATAGTTTTATTCAAAGTAGTGATCTAAAGGATGCAGATGCATTTATAAAGTGGTGGGTCAATCATTTGAATGAAAGCAAGAAAGATGCATATGGGGAGCATTATAAGAACGAAGAAGCAATTGCGACAGACGTTCTGAACAGAGCTATACAGGAAATTCATTTAACAGGGGATCTTCAGCAGATTCAGGTTCTGATGAAGAATTATTTTATGTACGGTTCTATTTATAATGACGTACGTACATTATTTAATCAGTGTTCTCTTCCAATCTATATTATCTGTGATAACGGAGAAGATTATGTTCGCGTTTGTATGAGACGAAATGGATTACATCCATATGGTGTCATTAGTGCAGATAGTGTACATGCGTATCGTCAAAGAAAAGATGTATTTGAGAAAGCATTACAAGTGGCGGATGTTTCAAGAGAAGATGTTCTGTATATTGGCGAGAGTCCAGATACAGATATTAAAGGGGCTCAAGAATGTGGGATTCCGGTTGTCTTGCTGGACCGTCGTGGAGAATTTGAGGATGTAGACTGTAAAGTTGTACATTCTCTTACAGAAGTATTGAGGATGGTAAAGAAATATGGCAATGATTGAAGTAAAAGATCTATGTTTTTCATATGATGCAACAGGCAGGACAATCGATCATGCCTCTTTTACGGTAGAAAAAGGCTCTTATACTGCAATTATTGGACATAATGGTTCTGGTAAGTCTACAGTAGCAAAACTTGTTGCAGGTCTATTAGAAAGAGAATCTGGTTCCATTCAAATTGATGGAATGGAACTGAATATGGAAAATCTGAATGCGATTCGGTCGGAAATTGGGATTGTATTTCAGAATCCAGATAACCAGTTCATCGGTGCTACTGTACGTGATGATATTGCTTTTGGGCTTGAGAATCATCGTGTTCCGCAAAAAGATATGGAAGAAATCATTCAGACAGCTGCAGCGAAAGTAAAGATGACAAAGTATCTGGATCAAGAACCGACTCATCTTTCGGGTGGTCAGAAGCAGAGAGTCGCAATCGCAGGTGTTTTAGCGATGCGTCCACAGTTATTGATTTTTGATGAAGCGACTGCAATGCTAGATCCACAGGGAAAAGATGAAATTAAGAAAGTAATTATGGATATTCATAAAGAGACAGGCTTAACGGTTCTTTCTATTACGCATGATATCGATGAGATTGCATCGGCAGATAATGTCATTGCGATGAATGATGGTCATGTTGTAAAGACAGGTACGCCAGAGGAAATCTTTACGGATGAAAAGAAGATACGTGAGATACAGCTGGATGTTCCATTCAGTATGAAGCTATCGTATGCACTGAAGAAACATGGTGTTACAACGAAACGCCATATTACAATGGAAGGACTGGTGGATGAGCTATGCCGATTACATTCGAACATGTGAGCCATATCTATAGCACGGGTACTCCCTATGAATATCCGGCTTTAAAAGACGTCAATCTTGAAATTACAGAAGGCAAGATGACAGCAATTATTGGCCAAACAGGGTCTGGTAAAAGTACACTTGTACAGCATCTCAATGCGTTATTATTACCCGATGAAGGTACAGTCCATATACTAGATAGAGAAATCAAAGCTGGAGAGAAACCAAAGCAACTGAAGTCTTTACGTGGCGAAGTAGGACTGGTATTCCAGTTTCCAGAATACCAGTTATTTGAAGAAACGGTCATAAAGGATGTTGCGTTTGGTCCTAAAAACTTTGGTTGTAGCCAAGAAGAAGCAGAGAAGAGGGCTGTAAAAGCTTTAGAAACTGTTGGTCTTCCTGCGGATTGTTATGAAAAGAGCCCATTAGAGTTATCCGGTGGTCAGAAGAGAAGAACTGCAATTGCTGGTATTTTAGCAATGGATCCAAAAGTATTAGTCTTAGATGAACCGACAGCGGGGTTAGATCCAGCAGGTACAGAAGCGATGATGTCTTTGTTCTCCCGTTTAAATAAGGAAATGCATAAGACTGTGTTGATTGTTACACATGATATGGAACAGGTATTCCATTATTGTGATGAAGTCATTGTTGTAGCAGATGGTAAGATTTCGATTCATACCGAAGCAAAGAAGTTCTTTGAGAATTCTGAAATCTGTCGCAGTATGAATATTCTTCCTCCAGCATTGATTCGTATGCGTGATATGTTAAATGAGAGAGGATTCCATATTCCAGATGATGTGCAGACAATGGATGGTCTTGCAAAATATATAGCGAAAGAGGTGAAGCACCATGGCTGAGTTCACATTAGGTAGATATCTGCCGTTGGATTCACCGATTCATAAGATGGATCCACGTATTAAAATATCCGCTATGTTAATTATGTTGATAAGTATCTTTATCAACTCTGGTTGGATCGGATATGCGATAATCTTTGTTGTAACAGCAGCAGTCATTATGATTGCAAAGTTAAATTGGACATTCATTTGGAAAGCGATGAAGCCAATGTTCTTCATGTTGTTCTTCTTATTGATTATCAATGCATTAGTTGTTAAGACAGGTTTTCCAATTTTTACAATATTTGGTTGGTCTTTATATAGTGGGGCTGTTACACAGACGTTATATATTGCAGTAAGACTGTTGTTGATGATCATGATTACAACATGTCTTACTGCAACAACAAAGCCAATGGATATGACATTAGGAATTGAAGATCTTTTAAAGCCTTTTGCTAAGATTCATGTACCGACGCATGAAATTGCTATGTTGATCAGTATTGCTTTGCGTTTTATTCCGGATTTGATTGATGAAACGCAACGTATCATGAAAGCACAGGAGTCTCGTGGTGTCGATATGCAGGAAGGAAAGATATCTGAGCGTATTGGGGCAATCCTTTCTTTGATTGTTCCTTTGTTTGTTTCGGCGTTCCAAAGAGCAGAAGATCTTGCAAATGCTATGGAAGCACGAGGATATGAACCAGGTGAAGAGCGTACACGTTATCGTGTTTTAAAGATTCATGGTAGTGATTATGCACTGCTATTTGGATCATTTGCAGTATTAGCTGCATCGATTGGATTGGCTGTACTTCTATGAAACGTTATAAATGTACCGTTAGCTATGTAGGTGCGAACTATGAAGGATGGCAGTCACAGAACGACCATGGTTCGATTCAGGAACATTTAGAAGAAGTGATTTCGAAGATTGCGAATGAACCGATTCGGATTATGGGGTCGGGAAGAACGGATGCTGGAGTGAATGCTAGAGGACAAGTATTCATGTTCGATACGCAAAGAGACATGAGCTGTCGAAAATGGATGGGAGCGATCAATGCTTTTCTACCAAAAGATATTCATATTCTAAATGTAGAAGAAGAGGATATGAATTTTCATGCAAGATATTGCGTTCGTTATAAAAAATATTCCTATCGTGTTAATGATGGACCATATGATGTCTTTACCAAAGATATTGCAGATCAATGTCAGATGCCTTTAGATATAGAACGTATGGAACAATGTACGCATGTATTTGAAGGAACACATGATTTTACTTCTTTTAATTCCAGTCCCTTAAGTGAATATCCAGATCAAGTAAGAACCGTCTATAAGATCAATTTGATTCGTGAAGGACATATGATTCGGATGGATTTTTATGGAAAAGGATTCTTACGCTATATGGTACGTATGATGGCAGCAGCAATTATAGATGTTGGAAAACATAAGAAAACGATTACGGATGTCCAACAGATGTTAGATAAGAAAGATCGTACGATTCCGCGTCATAATGCGCCTGCCCAAGGACTGACTTTAGAATATGTGGATTATTTTGATATGGTAGCGTTGAACCATTTAGGTCAGATACGTGAATATATTTATTCGGATCCATTACCCGATTCTTCTTGGAATCTTGTACAGATTGGTAAAGATATTCAAGAAGAGAATTATCCACAGTACTATTATTTCTGTACGAGAAATACACAAGAATCTCTTGGCTATTTTGTAGTCGATTCAAATATTTCGGAACTTGTTTTGTTTGATCTCTCATCTGCATGTATTGCGGATTCACTGGATGAACAGATTCGTAAATTCTTGATTCAGAAAGGATTAAATCCCGAGTACGACGTACTTTGCGAAAAAGACACAGAATATAGAAAAATCCCTATTTATAGGGCGAATAGTGATTGACTAACTGGAATGCCTATACTATTATAGTAGACGGCACTCCATGCCAAAGGGTAGCCCCGGAAACTACTATTTGATAAGGAGAAAATATAAAATGCGTCAGACAACGATGTTAAAGCCAAGCGAAGTTGTCCGTACATGGTATGTAGTTGATGCTACAGACTGCACACTCGGACGTCTCGCAACAAAGGTAGCTTCAGTATTAAGAGGCAAGAACAAGCCTACATACACACCAAATGTTGACTGCGGTGACTATGTTATTGTAGTAAACGCTGATAAGGTTAAGATTACAGGTGACCAGGACTTCAAGAAGAACTACTTCTCTCATTCCCAGTTCCCAGGTGGTCTTCGCGTAAGAAGCACAAAGGTCATGCGTGAACAGTACACAGTTGAGTGGGTTGAAAAGGCAATTAAGGGAATGCTTCCTCATACTAAGCTTGGTGATGTTCAGCGTAAACATGTATTTGTTTATGAGGGACCAGATCACCCACATGCAGCTCAGAAACCTGTTGAGCTGAAGGTTAAATAAGGAGGATAAGGACAATGCCAACAAAGAAGAAGACAGTAAGCTACGTCGGAACAGGACGTAGAAAGAATTCTGTTGCCCGCGTCTTTATGACTCCGGGTACAGGTGTAATCACAGTCAATGGACGTACTCTAGAAGAGTACCTTCCACAGGCAACACTGCGTATGGAAGTTAACTCTCCATTAGTATTAACAGAGACTAAGGATCAGTTCGATATCAAGATTAACGTATACGGTGGTGGCTATGCAGGCCAGGCTGGTGCTATGCGTCATGGTATCGCTCGTGCTCTGCTCGAAGCAAGCGCTGATTACAGACCAGCACTTAAGAAGGCAGGTTTCCTCACACGTGATTCTCGTATGAAGGAAAGAAAGAAATACGGTCTCAAGGCGGCTCGTCGCGCTCCGCAGTTCAGCAAGCGTTAATTATTTCATTTACGTCAAGAGAAAAATCAGGTCATGGATTTATTCCATGGCCTTTTTTGGTATAAAAATTTCTATGCGTCAGTCGGATAAAAGAAAGAGAGGCTCTGTATGCCTGATCATAAAATGGGCATGATGAAAACATCTCTTAAAGTGAGGGAGTCCATTCGGAACATGTCCCTAGGACAGAACGGTTGTTGTATAGACCGTAGTACTTGACGGTGACAAAGTTCTCGTTCGGGCTGTGCATGATTATCTTTTGGGGCAGAGAGATTCCTTTCTCTCTGACAAGGCTACGTTCTTCGGTTTTGTGGTCGTCATAATGCCAGATCACATCGTCATTCCTTCTATCAAAAGATAATATGCGACTCTCCGTCATCGCAAAGTGCATCATATAGTTGACACAGCCGGACACGTCACTTTGTTCGTGCATAGACATAGTATCTATCATTATAGTTACTATAGGAGGAGCTTCTCTCTCTAGAGAAGAATCTGCCGAGCCTCTGCTGTAACAGGTTATTGATCTCGTTATCCATGTCTTACGTAAGGACTCATAATTGAAATCGTACAGTGCTTACAGGTATCCTCTTTCTGGTCATAGTATAGTTCGGATACGAGCATGTGTATATGAGTGGCTCATTTGATATTTCTTCCAAAAGTATCTATGGTAGCATCATTTCAGGGACCTTGAGACCTCAGTAGTTTCGCATGAAATACAGGTTGTTCTTCTCAATCTTTAAGGAACGCATCTCTTTCATACGTTTTGTCTTCTTTCGTATTTGAAGATGTTACGGTTGAACAGTGCTATGATGGTGTTCCTTGCGGCGATGAAGAGTACATTGAGGAGGGAGAGGGTAGGAGCGTGGGTGTCGTTGAAGCCGCGCTGGTCGTAATATAGAGGAAAGATAGGATCAGTGCTCCGTAAGATCGTATCTAGCATAGTACAATTAAATGATAGAAGTTATAGATCTGAACTTTTATCGTAGAGTCGCGCTAACGACTTTTTTTTACCTGGCAGGATTGAAGTGGCTCTAAAAAAATTACATTCCTCCATTTTATAGAAACCAGCTATTGGCTGAAACAATGATGAAATGTAATATGATTGACATATAATCAATGGGAATTCTTCAGGTATATAAAATATTATAAGAAAAATATTTTCCTATGCCAGATTTCAATTTATCAGTAGGTAATCCAGTTGAAGTTACTGTATATGGTGATAGCATAAAATATTTTGTGTAAATTCGCTTTTCTGTAATAGTAGAAAAAAGGGTATATCCTTAGTAAAATTAGTTCGACCAAAAACAATTTACGAAAGGAATATACCCATGAACTATTTTACTACATCTTTAATGAAAAGCCTATTTTCTAATGACAAACAATCTTCCAGCTTTTGAACAAGCTGTTACCGAACTGTTCCGTTCAGAATTAGAAAAATACCTTAATGAAATATTGGCCTATGAGCTGACCGCCTTTTTGGATTATGAACCATACGCCAGAACCGACAAGACAAATTCCAGAAATGGATCTTATCAAAGAAAATCCGATACAAAAGATGGTCCTATTACGCTCAATATTCCAAGAGATAGAATGGGAGAATTCTTTACTTCTCTTTAAATACAGAAGACGTGATCTATTTACTGAACCCGCTATTCCAAGCAGATCATTTCAAACATCGCGGACAAGGCCCTGGCATACGTAGATTCTTTCCGAAATAGAACGTTGAACAAAGAATATGCCGTAGTATATCTTGATGGAACATCCATGCCTTTACGTCGAGATACCGTATCCAGAGAAATGGTTCATATAGCTTTAGGAATCACCCTGGAAGGCACAAAAGAAATTCTTGGTTATATAATTGCACCAAACGAATCCGCCGAGATATGGAAAGAACTATTAGAAAACCTGAAATCAAGAGGTGTTGAACGCATTTCTTTATTCTGTACAGACGGATTATCCGGTATGGAAACGGTAATACAGGACACTTTCCCAGATTCCAAGATTCAAAGATGCCTGGTCCATATACAAAGAAACTTATGTGCCAAGACCAGAGTCAATGACAGAAAGGATGTTGCCAAGGACTTTAAAGAGGTTTATCGATCCAAATCAAAGGAGGAAGCCTTGCTTTCTCTAAGAGAGTTCATCGATAAATGGAAACACAAATATCCATCAATGGTGAAAGGTTTAAGCAGCAATGACAATCTGTTTACATTCTATGACTATCCAGAATGTGTCAGACAGACGATCTACTCTACAAATCTGATTGAAGGCAACAACAAGCAGTTAAAGAGAAGTTTCAAAAAGAAAGAACAATTTCCAACAGAACAATCTGAAGAGAAATATCTGGTGATCCAGTTCAATCGTTATAACGAGAAAAACATGAATCACGTACACAGAGGTTTTGGCCAGACAACTCGAGAAGATTGGTTCGAGAATTAAGTCACCCTTACTAAGGATATACTATTTACACAAAATTCTTGACACACTCTCAAGAACACCAATGTATGCTCAAGTTCAAGATATGTTAAATAAAGCTTTTGATAAATATAAGGACCTAAAAGGTTTCATACTCTGTTCAGACTAAGGAAATCAATATCCTAGTTTGCTTGAAGAAAAAGGAGTCATTCAATCTATGTCTAGAAAAGGTAACTGTCTAGATAATTGCATCATGGAAAATTTCTTTGGAAAGAGGAAGAACGAAATGTTCTATGGACATGCGTATGAATTTCAAAAGAAAAGGCCTGACTCCTTGCCAAGCAAGAAATCAGGCCATACAGTTAGAGATGTTATATAGAGTCCAAATAATATGGTTCACTCCAAAACTCTCTCTTTTTGTAAAGATGAATTATCATTTTAAGTGCAACACTTATAAAAAATAAAAGT
>CAUWDF010000070.1:0-9523 GCA_963557245.1 uncultured Bulleidia sp. | reverse complement strand
CATTGCTTAGCTTAAGTTATTTGTGTGTCCAGGATAATGGGTACATATCAGATAACAGCTTTTTTATATTAGAAGATATATTCATGCATAGCTATAGCCGCAACACCAGCATTACTTGTTTCAATGGATGCCTTTCGTAAACAACTTAATTTTCGAATTCCTGGCGAAAATTCTTCACTCAACTCCATTAAGTGTTCACATACAGGAGGACATAAGCATACACTGCCTAATATCACGATATGTTTTGGTTTTAAAATGATATAAACAGTTGAAAGAACATGTGCTAGAGCCGTGAGACATTCTTCTAAACGTCTTCGTTCCTCTTCCGTACCATTTTCCCAAAGTTCCCAAAATGTATTGTTCTGAACGGTAAATTTCCTCCAGAAGTTCTGGCCAGACATCTGCGAATCCAAGGTTACTCCTGCTGCTTTACGAATCTGTCCAAAGTCAATTTGCGTCGCCCATTTAAATACTTCGTCTTTATCTAAGATACACCCCGTAAGACCTGGTCCCCACTTCACAAATAAAGAGTGATCCATCACTTGTCCACCGATCACTCGTTCGGATGTTGCAAAAGCATTGATTGAACTCTCAACAATTGTAGGAAGGTGTAATTCTTCTTCTACTATCTCTTTGACAGGCACATCTTCATGCCATAGACCAAAAACACAAGAACAAATTCCCATTCCTTCTTTTACTATACCATCCATTGCAATTCCAACAGCTTTATGTTCTTTATAACCAAGCTCTGGATTTTCTATTGTAAGTATATTACGTACTTCATTACATATATAAACCAAAAATTCTTTTGGACTCACATCGTGATCTGTTACAAAAGAACGTTTTACTATCTCATTTCCACCTAAATCATAAAAAATGATTTTTGTTTCTTCTTGCGATATTGTAATGGAAATAAGAGTTGCATAATCACTATTGATAGATAACAGTACTTTTCTTCTTCCTGCACCACCACTATCTTTTTTCCCGCATTCATACAAAACACCTTCATCAATTAATGGTTGGGTAATCTTTGTCAGAGAGGCTTGAGTGAGTCCTGTTCGTTCCGCTATATCTTTACGAGACTATTTTCCAAACTCACGAATACAGTCTAAAACAACTCTGCGATTGGCAGCTCTAAGCTTTCGCATATTCATTCCTTGTTCCATAATCCCACCTATATTTATTTAATTATAATGTGATAAAACCTTTTATAACAAAGTCATGTTATCACTCTATCAATCACTCCCGCTAAAGCCACCTATATATTTTTAAACAGAAGTGTATACATATAGTATATACTTTTTTCACGCTGACTTCATAAAAAAAGCAGAGCTTAGCCCTGCTTACGTAATGGTTTTACACGCTGAATTGCCATTTTTGCTACATATCCTGTCAAAATACCTGTCGGAATTGAAATAAGTATAAAATATGGCAAAATTGTCATCATCATCGGTTGCTTATAGAACATCATTACAACGAGTACTTGTCCTGTTGAATGCGCAATCGCACTTAATACAGAAGTAAATGTAAGTGAACTCTTAAGAAAATCCATAAGAATCAGAATCACTGTCGATAAAAGAACACCACCAAAACTAATCCAGAATGTAGAGCCTAAGAATCTACCCGAAAGTAAATTACCAATAATCACTCGCATAATATTTACAATGATCATCTCTTTTACACCAAGAATCTTTAATGTGATTAAAGCAATAATATTTGCCAGTCCAATGCGAAAAACCCCAAAGAATGCCGGAATAAAAGCTGTTTCCAACAAATTGATTGCAATTGCCATGGCAGATAAAAGAGCTAAATATGTAAAATGTCTATTTTTTTGTAAAGAGTTCATGGTTCCAGATATCCTTCTACCCACTCTTCTGTGCCAATGAAAATATTATTTGGAATACATGTGATTGGCATAAATCCACTTCCATCATCCCATCCCATGTTATGACAGATCTGATTAGGGCATTCAACATCCCCAACACACCATTTTCCATCTTTTACTTCTACATGCATAACACCATAGTCACCAGTAACTTCATATTCTCCATCGACTCCGGAATCAAACCAACGTTCTACATCTTTGCCATGAACGATAGCCACCCACTTTCCTTTTGGTTTGGCAGAAGGTGCGGTTTCAGAAGTCAGATCATCTTCCGTCAGATTATTTCGAGACACTGTAGTCCATGCAATAGCACCTGCAGCAACTACAGCGATCACACCAAGAATCGCAATTTCTTTTTTCTTCATTTACTACCTGTATCCTTTCTCTATCGTAGTTTCATCATTACGACAGCGTGCTATGTATCATACCATAAAATATGCAAACCGTCCTCAACGACCTTGTAAAAAGGCTAATATACAGTCGATTCCTTCCAGATATCCCTGTGGTCCATGGCCTTTAATCTGTGCAATACAATAAGGAGCACTATAAGAGATAGATCGGAAAGACTCACGGGAATCAATATCGGATATATGGACTTCCACAACCGGTAAAGGTGCAATCGCTTTTATCGCATCGGCTAAAGCAACACTTGTATGCGTATAACCACCCGGATTGATCACAATCCCCTCGTAATTCTGAAAATAAGCTTCTTGAATCCAATCAATTAAATCCCCTTCATGATTGGATTGGCGACAATCCACATCTATTTTTCTCTGTTCTGCACCATCTTTGATATCTTGTAGAATATCTGCATAACTCTTGGTTCCATAGATATTCTTCTCACGGATACCGACCATATTTAGATTCGGTCCATTGATAACCATAAATTTCTTCATCTTAATCAAACTTCTTTCTTCTTGTAGTAGATAAAATCATCTTTTCTTTCATTCCTTGCACATCTTCATTTTCTAGCAAATTACGGAAGGATTGTAATTCTTTTGCGAAAAGATCAATCTCATCTAATAAATTATCTTTATTTAACAAGAACAGTTCTGCCCACATATCTTCGTTGATTTTAGCAATGCGAGTTAGATCGCGGAAAGAATCCCCCGTATAGTCGACTAAATGCGTATTATCCGAACTATTCATCAACGTGACTGCAATAACGTGAGTCAGTTGCGATAAGAAACCAATCATACGATCATGTTCCTGGGCGCTCAAAAATGATATTTTTTTTAAACCCTAATAAAGCCGCCATAGTTTCCACGGTAGAAAGAGCACTTTCCGTATTCGAAGCATCTGGTACAATAATAAAATTTGCATTTTGAAAACGTGAACTATCCGCATATTGAATGCCACGCATCTCTCTTCCTGCCATCGGATGACAGGAAACAAATTCAATTTCTTCTGGAAGGACATTTCGAATCATTGTGTTCACTTTTCTTTTAACGCCTGTGACATCCGTCAAAAGACAACCAGATTTTAAAAATTTTCCGTTTTCAATGAGCCATTCTTCAAATACATGTGGATAAAGCGCTGCTACAACAATATCTGCTTTTTTTACCAACGAAGGGTCCGTACTACCTTCTTTGATCCATCCATTTTCTTTCGCATAAGAGATACTATATGGATCAATATCTATTCCGATACAGTAAAAACCTTGCTTCGAAAGAGCTTGGCAATAACTTCCACCAAGCACCCCAAGACCTACAACCCCGAATATTGTATCTTTTTTTATCATTGCATCTCTCCTGTCACTCCAAGTGCAGCAAGATCTTCAAAGAAACGTGGATAGCTTTTTTCTACTGCTTCCACCCCTTCCATTACACAGCCTTTACTACGAGTTGTAAGCATACTAAGAGCCATTACAATGCGATGATCATTATGTCCAGACAGAACAACATTATGACGCAATTGCGTATTTCCCTGTATATAGACAGTATCTTCATCGGAATGAATCGAACAACCCAACTTTCGTAGTTCTTCTTCCATTGCCGCAATACGATCGCTTTCTTTCATACGAAGACGTCGACATCCTGTGAAAACGGAATCTCCTTTGGCACATGTTGCAAGTGCGAACAATGCTGGTCCAAGATCAGGGCAATCAGATAGATCGGCATGGATACCTCGTATCGCTTCTTTCGAGAACCAATATCCATCGCCATCTTCTACCACTTTTCCACCAAACGCACGCATCAAATCCACAATCACATGATCTCCTTGTATCGAATGGGGATTCACGTTCTTCACATAAATTTCCTTATGATTCAATAATGCTAACTCTGCAAAAAAAGCCATTTGAGAATCGTCACCTTCCACCCGCTCTACAAAAGGACAATACTTCTGTCTACCCGGCACAAAATACGTATATCCCTTTCTTTCGATATGGATTCCTGCTCTTTCTAGTGCTTGTAATGTTAGACCCACATACGATTCAGATTCGAACGGTGGGAGAATCGTAATCGCACTATCTTCTTGGCACAGAGGAAACGCAAACAACAATCCACTAATAAACTGGGAAGAGATATCCCCTCTTACTTCGTATTTTCCACCTTTTAAAGGACCTTGCACACAAAATCGATCATCATCTTTTTCAAAAAGCAACCCTCTATCACAAAACAATTCTTCATAGACAGTCTGGGGACGTTCCATTAACCGGCCATGTCCTGTAAAAATAGCTTTCTTCTCTCCCAATGTAAAGAAAGGAATTAAGAAACGAATCGTACTTCCAGATTCTCCACAATCAAGTACTGTTCCGTCATAGACTTGTTTGCCACCATTTCCGCAGACAAACATATCTTCCCCTTCATACCGAAAGGAAGCCCCTGCTTTTTCCATAACTTGAATCGTTGCTTCTATATCACGACTCATTGCAATTCCTTTTAGACAAGATTCACCATCGGCTAAAGAAGCAGTAATAATAGCACGATGAGACAGAGACTTCGAAGAAGGAAGAGATATACTCTTATGATCCAACACTTCTGTATCGTTCCAAACAACTCTCATCGGATTTCTCTTCCTACTGCTTCCGCAACCTTACGGCACTTCTGAATCAGATCTTTGAATTTTTCTGGCTTCAAAGACTGAGCGCCATCGGACCAAGCCTGTTCTGGATGATCATGTACTTCAATAATTAAGCCATCCGCTCCTGCTGCAACTGCCGCAAGAGAAACAGACTCAATTAATTTCCAGTCTCCTGTTGCATGGGAAGGATCAATTACAATTGGAAGATGTGTTCTTTCTTTAATAATTGGTACTACTGCTAAATCTAATGTATTACGTGTATATTTTTCAAATGTACGAATACCACGCTCACATAAAATAACATTCGGATTTCCCGAAGCCATAATATATTCCGCACTCATAATCCAATCTTCAATTGTCGCAGACATACCTCTCTTTAATAAGATTGGTTTACGTGTATGACCGACTGCTTTCAAAAGATCAAAGTTCTGCATATTTCGTGCGCCAATCTGTATCAGATCTACATTTTCCACAAACTCATCAATCTTATCTGCACTCATAATCTCCGAGACGATAGGAAGTCCTGTACGCTTGCGTGCTTCTACCATATCTAAGATTCCTTCATAACCAAGTCCTTGGAACGCATATGGGGAAGTACGTGGCTTATAAGCTCCACCACGAATGATAGAAGCTCCACATTCTTTTACCTCTTCCCCAATGCGACAAATCTGTTCCTCACCTTCCACAGAACATGGTCCACCCATAATTACAATCGGTTCTTTGCCACCAACTCTAACTCCATTCACATCTACGATTGTATCTTCTGGATGGAACATACGATTAGCAAGTTTATAAGGCGCTGAGACACGCTGCACATTCTTTACACAGTCGTTCGCTAAGATATCTCGTTCATCTAATTTGGCTGTATCGCCAACAAGTCCCCATACATTAAAATCATCCCCTACGATTTCATGTACATGAAGACCATTTTCTTCAAACCCTTCACGAAGTGCTTTCTTATCTTTATCGGATGCATTTTTCTTTAATGTGACAATCATATTTATCCCCCTATTACCGCTTCTAATTGCTGAAGACTTTCTTCTAATGTGCCATTGTTATCCACAATGATTTGACTATATTTTTTATAATATGATGCTCTCTTATACCATAAATTTTCTAATGCATGACGGTCTTTCGACAACGGTCGATCCTTTGTAGCTATTAAATGGGAAAGATCACGATTGATCCATATCACAATACCATTTTCACAAAGATACCGCATCGTCTCTTGCTGTGTAACAACGCCTCCACCACAACTTATAATAGAACCATCCCCGAGACGATGTCGTTTCGCCGCTTCCTCTTCTTGTTTCCGGAAATAGGCTTCTCCTTTGGAAGCAAAGCATTCCCCTATCGACATTCCCATCTTCTCTTCGATTTCTTTATCCATCTCGACGACTTTTCTACCTGTACGTTTTCCTAATTTTTTTGCTAACAACGATTTTCCACAAGAAGGCATACCAATTAATATAATATTTCTTCTTTCTAATAAAAGACTATGCATACAACCGGAAATCTTAGCGGAAGAAATGTCACAGTGTAAGAACAAACGATCAGCTGCAAGTGCTTGGCGTACAAGCATCTCAAATCCCCCCAAAGTCGGAATCCCTAACGCTCTTGCTTCAAACTGTAAGCGAGTACAGAGTGGATTAGCAACAATATCAATAACATATTCAAGCTTAACTAAACGCTCTAGATCAACCGGACATGCATCACAATTCGGAAACATCCCAATAGGAGTTGCATTAACAAGAATGGTATAAGACGAATCTCGATATAACTCTTCGTAACTGATAGAACCACTACTAGGATGACGGGATACTAAAGTAGGTAATCCTTCTAAAGAACGTATTGCCTCTTTAATTGCAGCGGAAGCACCTCCGGTTCCTAATATAGCTACCTTCTTCCCTTTTACTGGTACATGATTAGCCAGTAACATATCTTTAAATCCTTCATAATCTGTATTGTATCCATAAAGTTTTCCACATCGATTGATAATACAGTTTACAGCTCCAATTTTTTCCACAGCTGGATCAAGATAATCCAAATACGGTATGACCATCTGCTTATATGGAATCGTAACATTGATTCCATCAAAAGAACGTTGTTGTAAGAATGGTATAACCTCTTCTTCTTTTAAAGGATAACATTCATATGGCTCATGAATGAGATATGCATGAATCTCTGGTGACCAGCTATGCTCTAAAGGATATCCTATCAATCCCAACTTCATTTTCTTTCTCCTAACAAACCATATCTTTCCACCAAAAGATCCATACATGTTAGAGCAGTCATAGCATCTACAACAACACGAGCCCGATGAATGACTGCAGGATCATGTCTACCTTGAATTGTAATTTCTGTATTTTCCATTGTTTCAAAGTTAACTGTCTTTTGTGGACGTGCAATCGATGGTGTCGGTTTCAATACTATACGGAATACAACCGGCATTCCATTCGTAATTCCACCATTGATACCACCATTATGATTCGTTGTTGTAACAACATGACCATCTTCCATACAGAATGGATCATTCGCTTCATGTCCATACAGATTCGCAAACTGAAATCCCTCTCCAAATTCAATTCCTTTCACGGCTGGAATCGAGAACATCGCATGCGCAAGCATACTTTCCACCGAATCAAACTCCGGTTCTCCAAGTCCTGGTTCTAACCCATCCACAACCGTCTCTAAGATTCCACCAACGGAATCTTGCGCTTGGCGTGCTGCTAAGATTTCGGCTTTCATCTGTTCTTCTTTTGTCTCATCCAAAACTGCAAATATCTTTTCATTTAAAAGCGCAATTTCTTGTTTACAATGAGAAAAATCAAAAGGACGATCTGGAATACCATGCAACGAAGCAATATGCGTGCCAATCGTGATTCCTCTATCCTTGAGATAACTCATACATAGCGCTCCTGCCACTGTCATCACTGCTGTCAACCGGCCAGAGAAATGACCTCCTCCGGCTGGATCTTCAAAACCACAATAATGTATATGACCGGTATAATCGGCATGTCCAGGGCGTGCAATATGTTTCAAAGACTCATAGTCTTTCGAATGACGATTCGTATTGCGAATCACAAAAGCAATTGAGGTTCCTTCTGTATAGCCATCTTTTAGACCCGATAAGAACTCTGGTATATCTTCTTCTTTGCGAGATGTTGAAATTGCTCCGACAACTCGCCTTTTCTCTAACATAGCTTGAATCTCTTCAAAATCAACCTTAATACCAGCTGGCATACCATCTAGTACTCCTCCGATTGCTGGTCCATGGGACTCTCCAAACAGCGTCAATACAACATGATTTCCAATACGATTACTCATATACCGAGTTTCCTTTCTAGCTGGTCCATCGTCCAGTTCTGTAAAGATCCTTTTCCTAATTCATCGACCTGCACGATTGTTATATGATCATGATCTGCTTTCTTATCGGTTACGATACGAGTATAAATTTCATATGGATCATAATCACAGGTCGTTGGCAAATCTAAATTATGTAGAACATTGGCAAGACGTTGTTTTAATTCCGGATTCTCCACAATCGTCATCATTCCCATTGCTACACATTCTCCATGATAATAGCCATCCATACCAAAGTAAGATTCATAGGCATGACCAAATGTATGTCCAAAATTCAATAACATACGTTTTCCATTTTCTTTCTCATCTTCTTCTACAATCTGTTTTTTAATACGTAAACATCTTTCTAATATTTCTTCTATATGATCTTTATAATCTTCTTTTTCAAAAAGATGAAAAAGATATGGATCACATAACATTCCTTCTTTGACTGCTTCCGCAAGTCCATTGTGATAATGGCGTAAAGATAAGGTTGAGAGAACATCCGGATCGATGAATACCATATCTGGTTGATGAAATGCTCCTACACTATTCTTAATTTCATTAAAATCAATAGCTGTCTTACCACCTATTGAAGAATCAATCTGTGATAAAGTCGTAGTTGGAATATTAATATATGGAATACCACGCATATAGATGGATGCCGCAAAACCCGCCATATCACCACATACACCACCTCCAAGAGCAATGACCGTATCTTTTCGACTGATATGCGAATCTTGCATCGCTCTTAAAATCTCTTGTAATGTCGTAAAATTTTTCGAACCTTCTCCATTTTTAAAACAGTATAATGTTGCTTCAGGATACTGATTTTGCAATATACTCTGCCATTTCTGTGGAACGCCATCATCACTGATCAAAAACACATGTCCTTGTTTACCAATATATTGAGAAACTTTAGAGAGAATTCCTCGTTCTAACCAGATTGGATATGTCTTTGATTTAGTATTTACTTCAATTTTCATGACTGTATTCTCCTTAAATAAAAAGACCATATGGCATTCCATATGGTCGTTCGTTTCAATCCATTTGATAATGCCTTCTTTCAACTATGAAATGGGCAATATCATTGCCCGCATTATCTAAAGTAATAAAAATAAAATATATAAAGGTCCTTATTTTTCATATTTATTCCTTACCTGTTTATAGTACTACAACTGCGTGTCGTATACAAATTAAACATTTTTAAAACTTTTATAACACGGGAGTTTAGGAGTTGTAAAAAATATCGAATTTAAGATCGTGGCTTAT
>CAUWDF010000069.1:0-9696 GCA_963557245.1 uncultured Bulleidia sp. | reverse complement strand
TAAATAAGCCACGATCTTAAATTCGATATTTTTTACAACTCCTAAACTCCCGTGTATGGAAGATGTATGCCCACTATCCGAAGAAGATAAGATGACACTTTGGACAAGAGATCCGAAACCGTCACAGAAACCATTTTTGAAAAGTTGATAAATTATTTGAAATGGCATATATTTTGTTTTGTAATATAATTAATAAAATATAGGCTCATGTAAAAAAAGCATTAAAATATCATTTTCAAACAAAAACCATTACGCTATAATACATTCGTTTTTATTGCATGTTCCTGTTTAAAGATTATACAGAAGAGTCATAGAAAGAAGGTATAACCATGTCAAGATATGTGAGTGGAGAAATCTTTAATCTGAGCGAGATGAATGAACCATTACCAAGATCTTTTATTAGCGAAGATATTAATGATTATGTATCGATTTGTTCCCTGGCAGAAGGATGTGATACAGGTGCTGGTTCTTTACAGTTTCCACATATGCTACTGGTTCATCAAGGAACGGTGGAATGTTATATCAAAAAGAATGGTGTGGAAGAATCTTGGCCAGTATCTGCTGGGATGTTTACAGTATTTTCGAGTCATGTTCTTGTGGGAATGCGTGCAGAATCGGATGCAGTAGGGACCAAGATCTTATTGATTCATGCAACAGTCGCAAAAGAAATTGAAGAAAAGAAAGCTTATTATATTCGTGAATTAGTTGCGTATCCAGATGAAGGTGTTAATTGGAAACATTTGCTCTCGAATGGCAGTTCGAATCTGACAATTGTTGCTTTTGCAGATGGATATGAAAGTAAAATTGATAATCTGCAGGATGAGATTGTCTTAACATGTGTGGAAGGTAAGATGTCTTTACGGTATAAAGATGAAGAATATACGATTCACCAAGGAGAGAACTTTATTGTAGAACCGGATCATACATTAGTGATCCGTGCGACTTTTGGTAAAATGAAGTTTTCAGCAGCGTATCGTTTTATAGGATGAAGAGATTTTGTTCTTCATCCTTTTTTCTTTAGAGTCGTGTACAATAAATATATGAAAAATACAAAGTTTATATTTTTAGATGTGGACGGTACATTATTCTCACAATCCCTTGGTGGGATTCCAGATAGTGCCGCCGAAGCTCTGCGTCTTGCTCGTCTTGCAGGACATAAAATTTTTCTTTGCACAGGTCGTAGCCTGGCAGAAGTTTCGCGCTATTTGAATGAAGATGTCGATGGTTTTGTATTAGGTGCAGGTGCTATGGTCTATGCGGATCATAAGTGTATCTATGATCATCCGATTGTTGTTGGAGATGTCACGCGTATCAAACGTGCGATATATGAATGTGGCTTTGGTTATTCTTTAGAAGGAAGTGCGGGTGCGTATTGTAACGAAAAGGGATACGAAGCTCTTTTATGGTATTTCTCTGGTGGTGAAAAAGATCGTACGAAGCAAATTGCAAATTGCATGGAGAATTGTACGTATCCGGAAAAATTTGGTTCAGAAGATGATGACCCAATCTATAAAATCTGTGTCTTCGGTGAAGATTGGGCGGATATTCGTAAGAAGGTCGAAAAGAAACTAGAAGAGCCTTATATCATCACAAAGTCGTTTGAGTCAAAAGAGAAACATTTTATTATCAGTGAGATTACCGATAAAAATATTACAAAAGCGACGGGTATCCGCCATGTCTTAGAACATTATGGTGCCGAATCCTTCAATGCATATGGCTTTGGAGATAGTGCAAATGATATTCCAATGTTCCGTGCATGTGCATATGGTGTTGCGATGGGAAATGGCTCAAAGGAAATTAAAGAAGCTGCAGACTACATTACAGATGATATACTGGAAAATGGAATCTGGAATGCGTTTGTGCATTTTGGATTGATTGAAGGGGAAAAGAAATGAAACTTGGTATTGTAGGAAATGGCAGAATTGTACAGGAAGTACTACAAATTCTGACGGAACATGGATATGAGATTCCGGCTCTATGGTGTCGCAATGAGGAACATGGTAGACCGGTTGTTGATACATATCATATTTCTTCTTTCTATACGGATTATGATTTGTTTTTAAAGGATACATCCTTTGATACAGTCTATATTGGTACAGTGAACAGTTCTCATTTTGAACTGGCTAAAAAAGCATTAGAAGCACATAAACATGTGATTGTGGAGAAACCATTTACTTCTACTTATAGAGAAGCGAAAGAATTATTCGATATTGCATTTGAAAATCAGGTTTATCTTTTTGAAGCAGTCATGTCACGGTATTCCCGCAACTACGATATGTTATTGCCGCATTTAGATGCGATTGGAGATCTGAAGATGATTCGTGCGGATTTTAGTCAGTATTCGAGTCGTTATGATGCGTATTGTAACAAAGAAGTACTACCGGCATTTGATCTAAAGTGTTCTGGTGGAGCGCTAATGGATCTGAATGTATATAATGTCCATTTTGTGACAGGCATCTTTGGAGCTCCAAAGTTCTCTTACTATATGGCAAATAAAGGTTATAACGGGATTGATACATCGGGTGTATTAATTATGGACTATGGGGATTTTAAAGCGGTATGTACGGCTGCGAAAGATTCTTCCGCTCCATGTGGAACTGTCTTACAAGGTACAGAAGGCTATATCTTCATTCATAGTCGACCAGGGGAAGTACAGAATATCATTCTCCATGATTATCGTACGGGATTGGAAAAGAAACTGGATGTACAGGAAGAAATTCCATTATTACAAGAATTTGAACGGATTGGCGAAGTGATTGATACAAAGCAAGATGCGGTTGTGATGAATTGGCTCAATCGTTCGATGCAGACAATGCTCGTATTAGAAAATGCTCGTCAGGATGCAGGGATTACATTTCCTGCCGATGATGCGGAATAAATTACAGGAGGAAATATGAACGAATTAACATCTTATATGTTAGAACAGACAAAGAATGTTCTAGCGATTGACAGCCCTACAGGCTTTACAAAGCATGCGGCTGCGTATGTCATGGAAGAGTACCGCAAGTTAGGCTATGAACCTAAGATGACCAATAAAGGTGGTATTGTAGTATGTGTCAGTGAGGGTACAGAACCGGTAACGGGTCCAGAGAATGGTGCTATCTTCTTAGAAGCACATATGGATACATTAGGAGCTATGGTATGTGGAATTGACGGTAGAGGTCGTTTACGTTTAACAGCTCTTGGTGGTATGAATGCGAACAATGCGGAAACAGAGAATTGCCGTGTCTATACAAGAGATGGCAAAGTCTATACAGGTACGGTTCAGCTCAAGAATGCTTCGGTTCATGTCAATGGGGACTATAGTCGTACACAGCGTACATGGGATAGTGTCGAACTTCTCTTGGATGAAGATGTCAATACAAAAGAAGATACCGAAAAGCTCGGTATTTCAGTTGGAGATATCGTATGTTTTGATCCACGTACAACCGTTACAGAATCGGGTTATATTAAGAGTCGTTTCTTAGATGATAAGCTCAGTGTCGGTATCCTTCTAGGATATGCAAAATATCTGAAGGATCATTCCATTCAGACAGCACGTAAGATTTATCAACATATCACAGTCTTTGAAGAAGTTGGTCATGGTGGATCGGCTTCCATTCCTGCCGATGTGACAGAAATCTTGTCAGTAGATATGGGTTGTGTTGGAGATGGTCTGACTTGTAAAGAGACACAGGTATCTATCTGTGCAAAAGATTCTGGTGGACCTTACCACTATGATGTTGTTACAGATCTGATTAACTGTGCAAAAAGAGCTGGTATTGACTATGCGGTCGATGTCTATCCGCACTATGGTTCGGATGCAGAAGCAGGTCTTAAGTCAGGTAATGATTGCCGCCATGGCTTAATTGGATCCGGTGTCTATGCATCACATGGTTATGAACGTAGCCATGTAAAAGGCATGGAAAATACATTCCACTTATTAAAAGAATACTTAGGATAATTGAACTAGAAGAAATACAATCTTTACCCTATTGCTAGAGAAATCTGGAATAGGGTTTTTTTGATATAGATTGTAAACGTTTACAAGCAAGGTGAAAAGGAATGTGTTCATAGTGGCGCAATCTTTGTTCTTCTATTGAATCAGAATAGGAAGTTGACTAGAATGGTTAATATCATTAGACATTAGGAGGTGCCTTATGAACTATGAATTAATTGCCGATGAACTTTTTGATCTTACGGAACATAATCGTCGTTGTGAACAGGCAATGATGAAACGTGTCTATCTCTCAGCGGAAAATTATGTATTGATGATGATTGTCAGAAATCAAGAGGGAATTGTATATGCGGGGTCTCTCAGTGCCTATATCGCATGTAAGACATCCCGAATGTCTGTGATTCTTAACTCTTTGGAAAAAGAAGGATATATTACAAGAGTTCCAGATGCGAACGATAATCGCAAACATGTTATCGTTGCAACAGAAGTAGGAAAAGAGAAAGGCATTAAGTTGTTGGAAGAAGTCCGTCGTTCTTATGCAGAACTTTTGAAGAAGCTCGGTGAAGAGGATGTACGTCAACTGTTAACATTACAGAGAAAGATTTCAAAACTATACGACGAAGATTATCAGAATGAATAAATTAAGAGATAAATTAATACATTTTATGTATGGAAGATATGGCGTGGACGATTTAGGTAAGGGAATGATGTTCTTTGGTCTATTCTTATTCTTGATCGGTACTTTGACACGTAATAGCTTCTTGATGTTACTGACAAATATTCTTTATATTTGGCTGATGTACCGTATGTTGTCTAAGAATGTTGTGAAGCGTTCCATTGAGAATCGTTTCTACTTGGATAAGACCGTTCGTTTACGTCGTGGTTGGAAAGTATTCCGCAATAATATGACAGATAAGCAGTATCATTATTATCTATGTCCAAAATGTTCTCAGATTGTTCGTGTGCCACGAAATAAGGGAAAGATTGAGATTCGTTGTCCTAAGTGTGGTACAACATTTGAGAAGAAGAGTTAAAGTTCATTTTTGAAAAATGAACTTTTTTCTTATGAAAGTCTTAAAGAGAATGTCGGTGACATTGTGATATTGTACTTAAGGGATATATATGACAAAATCAAAAAAAGTAACAATGATATTATGTATGGTCTATCTAGTGGTGTTGACATGGATCATTGTATTTAAAATGTGTTTTTCATTCCAGGAACTACCACAGATACGTGAGATCAATGTGATTCCATTTGCGGCATCTGCGATGGTAAATGGTGGCATGAACTGGTCAGAAGTGATAGATAATGTGATTGTTTTTATACCATTTGGGGCATATCTAAGTCTTTTCCAGGATGGAAGACCATCTTGGAGATCTTTCTGGATGATACTTGGATTGAGTGCTATTTTTGAAGCGATACAGTTCATACTTGGAATTGGGGTGACGGATATTACGGATCTCATGACGAATACGAGTGGTGGTGTGATCGGTATGTATCTTGTTTGTGGTGTGTCTTCTCTTTTAAAAGAGAAGACGACAAAGATTCTCAATGGAGTTGCCCTTGTGTGTACGATTTTGATGGTAGGATTGCTAGGAACTGTAGTTATCGTAAATCTGTAAAATACTATTATGTCTATAAAATAGCTCATTAAGCAAAGATTTTATATTACCTGTACATAGATATGTACAGGTAATTTTTGTTTGTGCGATATAACTTTTCTTTTTGTTTTGTGCTATGTATGATGAAAAAGTGAATTATATTTCAAAAAACAGGGAGGGAAATTTGAATGAAAAAATTATTCGCATTATTATTGATTGGCATTATGATCTTAGGATGTAGCTCGAACAAAAAGGAAAATGTGGCTGCACCAGAATCATCCGCTCAGCCACAGAAACAAGAAGAAGTAGCGCAGGAAGAAGTGACACAAGAAGAGCCGGTAGATATTCCGACAAAGAAAGAGCTGACTTTAGAAGATCTTGAAATTACCGAATATAAAGTAGAAGTCCTTGATTCTACAGAATATGTTCTAGCAATCAAGAACAATTCCGAATTGACAGCCGAACTGCATATTAATGCAACTGCATATGATGCGGAAGGAAATATGATTGGTTCGGATAATGGCTCTATCGATGTAATAGGAGCGGGGGAACAGTCTTGTATGCATCTCTATTTCATGGATGTGACAGGAATCGATCATATTGAATACGAAAAATCGTTACAATATACGACGAATACATTGTATGATCCAGTGCTGAACAATTTATCGGTACAGGAAAATTGCAATGGTGATGTTCTGACTTTAGCGGTTACGAATAATGGTGATAAGGCAGCTATGTTCGTAGAGGCTTATGCTATTTTTATGGACGCAGCAGGAAATCCATTACAGATTTCAAATACATATATCGTGGATTCAAACCATGAAATCGCTCCAGGTGCGATGGTCTCAGCACAACTTTCATATTATTCTTCTTATGACAAAGGTGCCTATGACCATGTCACATGGTATTTGACTGGTAGAGCTGAAAAATAATTGATAAAAGATAAGAGGACTTGTATCTACAGGTTCTCTTTTAGCATTCTATAAAAATAAGTGCTAATTTTTCGCGTGGAATACTGTGGAGTGCCAATTGTAATAAAAGGCTTATTTAAGCCTTTTATAATATATATTTTGAGCAAATTATTAGAACTGATTTAAAAAATAACATAAATAATTAGCATTTACCTATTGACAGTGCTAAAGGGCGGAGTAATATATAGGTTGTAAGGCGAAAGGGCCTTAGAAAAGAGGTAAGCATATGAAATACTTAGACAGAAATCATGACTTATTTAGTGACATGTTCGATGACATGTTCAGGGCTCCGGTGTATGGCGGCACAGCTTTGATGAAGACAGACATCCGTGAAAAAGACGGTAAATATATCCTTGATATCGAGATTCCAGGATATCGAAAGGAAGATGTAAAGATTTCCCTTTACAACGGTAACCTGACTGTATCTGCAGAACATACAGAAAATACGGATCAGAAAGATAGTGCAGGTAGAGTATTGAGACAAGAAAGATATAACGGTTCTTGTTCTAGAACATTCTATGTTTCGGATGCAATCAAGGATACCGATATCCACGCATCCTTCAATAATGGTGTCCTCAGAATTGAGCTCCCAACAGAAAAGCAGAAGGAACAAGAAACAAAGAAGTTCATCGACATTCTCTAATTAGAGAACGCGTGAATACAGAAATGAATTGAGAAAAGGAGATGTTATTTATGGAATTATTCCCAATGTTTAGAAATGACGCTGACTTTGACCTGTTCGATGACGTATTCAACGTACCGATGTTCGGAAGAGAAACATTGATGCGCACAGATGTAAAACAGTGCGATGGTAAGTACATTATGAATATGGATCTTCCAGGATATAACAAGGAAGATATTCATATTTCTCTCAATGATGGCAATCTGACAGTATCTGCAGAACACCATGGCTCTAAAGATGAAAAGGACAACGACGGTAACGTCATCCGTCAGGAGAGATTCTCTGGTAGTTGTTCTAGAACATTCTTTGTGGGTCGTAATGTTCAGGAAAGCGATGTCCACGCTTCTTACAACAATGGTACATTATCCATTGAAGTACCAGATGAAGAAAAGAAGGAAATCGAAAACCGCAAGTATATTGAAATTGCGTGATCAAAGTCTAGAAAAGGGACTGCATGATCGATTCGATGGATTCGGTCATACAAGTCCCTTTTTTATATTGTAATACGTATATTGGTACCATCTGTATCTTGGATGCTTACCAATGCAAATGAGCCATAAGTATTGGAATATTCTTTGCAGGCATATAAGAAAAAATCTACCTGTTCGAGGGCTGCGGAAACTTGTCTTTGCTCGGATGGGGATAAGTGATTACTACATTTTTTCCAGAACCACTTCCAACGTAAAATAGAATTTGGAAGACAGATGGAAAGAGGTGCTTTCCATTCTGGTACATAAATTGAAATGCGCATCAAGATACCGTGATAGAGATATGATCTCCATCTTCATCATCGATTGTGACAAGTTCTCCTAAGATTCCAGCATCTATCATTGAAAAGATCTGCTCAAAGTCAATGGAATTCAAGGCAGAATGATTTCCACCGATATTGATATTCCCCCCACTCTGTAACATTGCTTTTACAGCCATTAGGGGTAGATTGACATGAATGCGGCTGCCATCATTGTCTTGTATTTGAATCTGTAAAAGACGCTGTGACTGCTGCTGTTTCTGTTCGGGTAGATATTCTGTTCTTGGTGTATCATTTCCAATGAGTTCATCCACTGTGATATGGAAGATAACAGCGAGATCTTTTAAGGTCTGGATGTCAGGGGAGGTAAGATCGTTCTCCCATTTACTGACGGCTTGATAAGAAACATGTAACTGATCTGCAATTTCATTCTGTGTTAGATTTTGTGCTTTACGAAATTGTGCTAAGCGAGTACCAAATGTGTTATTCATAAGAAGTTCTCCTTTGTATGGCTTTATTATGCCTAGTTCAAGGGTGAGAGAACAGCGACAGGATGTTGAGTCACTAACGTGTTTGTTGTATATTCACTCAACCAATCGTTGAGTTAAAGAAGGTGGATATTATGTTCTTCACACTGTTCAATCATTTCATCAGGCCAAATTGAAGCCTGTACTTCTCCAACATGTGCTTTATTCAGCAGTAACATGCATAGACGGGATTGGCCGATACCACCACCGATCGTATAAGGGAGTTCCTTCTTGATGACCATCTGATGATAAGGGAGTGCGAGTCTACCTTCACAATGGGAGGCATGGCACTGTTCTATGATTGCATTTTCATCGACTCGGATGCCCATCGAACTGATTTCAAGGGCACGATTCAATGAAGGGAGCCAGAACAATAAATCACCATTGAGGTCCCAATCATCATAGTCAGGTGCACGTCCATCATGTGGTCTACCACTTCTTTCTAATGGTTTACCAATCTTTTTGATGAAGACGCACTTATGTTCACGGGTAATGGCATTTTCACGGTCTTTGACATTGAGATCGGGATAAAGATCTTCTAATTGTTGAGAGGTGATAAAGAATACATCGTCCGCTAAATGACAGACTGCTTCTGGATATTTGTACCAGACTTCATGTTCCATATGTTTGATGACTTTGAAGATCGTACGTACGGTATCTTCTAAGACTTGTTCGGTTCTTTCTTCTTTTGTGATGACTTTTTCCCAGTCCCATTGATCTACATAGACAGAATGTAAGTTATCTAATTGTTCATCTCTACGTATGGCATTCATGTTCGTGTAGAGTCCTTCATGTACTTGAAAACCATATTTCTTTAAAGCAAAGCGTTTCCATTTTGCAAGAGAATGTACTACTTCCATACGTTCATTTGGAATCTCTCTAAGCTCAAAAGAAACCGGACGCTCAATGCCATTTAGATTGTCATTAAGACCAGAAGATTTACTGACGAATAATGGTGCAGAGATACGTAAGAGATTCATCTCTTTACCAAATTCTGTTTGGAATGTATCTCGGATATATTTAATTGCCTGCTGTGTACGCATGACATCTAATACAGGATCATAATGATCAGGAATAATTAATTTCATGTAGATACCGCCTTTTTGGGTTTATTTTAAGGGCATACGATAAATAAAACAATGGGGATTATGCATTCTGCGTTAATGGTGACTGTTTTTTTTGTAGATGAATTATCATTTTAAGTGCAACACTTATAAAAAATAAAAGTC
>CAUWDF010000068.1:0-9780 GCA_963557245.1 uncultured Bulleidia sp. | reverse complement strand
CATGGACTTTTATTTTTTATAAGTGTTGCACTTAAAATGATAATTCATCTATAAAGAAAATAGTAAAGGATGTCAAAAAAAATAAGGTCTGGAATAGTCTGTAGGATTTTTAGTAACATTTCCAAACTATACCATGAATTCTTAAGAATTTATAAGGAAAGTATGTGAGAATTCTTAAAAATAGCTAGGAAAAGGCTTTTACATGGGTTGGTATCTTGACGTATAGGATGGGATGAGTAAAATTTGTAAAAGGAAACAGGAGGTAAAATGAATGGCGTATTTAGAACAGTTTCGGTTGATTACCTTTATCATCTTATTCTCTTTAGCAATCGTATATGCCTATCAGCTCGGGTACATTATACTGAGCTTTATATATCGTAAAGTAAAACCTTTACCAGAAACAGATCAGAGAAATCGTTTTGCAATTATGATCTCGGCAAGAAATGAAGAAGGGGTCATAGGGGAATTGTTAGATTCCCTGCGTAAGCAGAACTATCCAAAAGATAAATATGATATCTATGTCGTAGCGGATAACTGTACGGATCATACAGGTGACGTTGCAGAAAAAGGTGGCGCTAAAGTATATCGTCGTTTCAATACAGAACAAGTTGGAAAAGGGTATGCTTTGCATTTCTTATATCAGGAAATCGTATCTGTGAAGGGCAATGATTACTATGATGGTTATGTTGTCTTTGATGCGGATAATATTGTCGATCCAAATTTCTTGTTTGAAATGAATAAAAAGTGGGCAACAGGTAAATATGATGCTCTTACAACATACCGCAACTCCAAGAACTTTGGTACGAATTGGCTCACGGCCGCTTATTCTATCTGGTTCATGCATGAAGCACGTCATATGAATTATGTACGTGATATGATTGGGGCACAGTGTATGATCTCAGGTACAGGTTTTGTTGTATCGAAAAAAGTGATGCAGGAAAATAATGGTTGGCCATTTTATTTCTTGGTAGAGGATATTCAGTTCTCGGTTTCGAGTACAATCTCTGGTTATCGTATTGGTTATTGTGATAGTGCTATTTTATATGATGAACAGCCTTTTACAATGAAACAGTCTTGGAATCAAAGATTGCGCTGGGCAAAGGGATTCTATCAGATTGATGGTCGTTATATTGGAGACCTTTGTAAAGGGGTGGCTTTTGAGAAAGGGAGACGTTTAGCTTTCTATGACGTATTGATGACATGTTTACCTTGTTCCTTGTTGACGGTAGGTATGCTTGCTATGGCAATTTGGATCTTATGTACCTCAATGTTCATGCCTTACTATATACAGTTGATCTTCCGTCAAGAAATGGTTGAGTTCATTTTGTTTATGTTAGCGAATACATGTCTTGGTACAATTGCACTTGCAGGTATTACGGTATTCTCCGAATGGAAACGTATTCCTGCTAAAACAAGTGATAAGATTAAATATATATTTACATTCCCAATGTATATTTTGACTTACTTACCAATTACGGTACAGGCATTGTTTGCTAAAGTTACTTGGAAACCAATCAAACATTATTCCACCGCCGAACTTGCTTTAGAAGAAAATAGAAAATAAGAATCTTCCTACTGTAATGAACCATTCATGTTGGACAAAGTAATGTTCAATGTGGAAGGTTCATTTTCTTATAAAGTTAACAGAATCACAAAAAATCCAAATCAGGAGTAACTATTTCTCAACTTTTTTGGAATATGTAATCAATAAAAGCAAAATCTAATATATAGTCCAGCTGATAGAGAGAGATGGACGGTAAGCAGTCAGACACACTTACTACCACTCATCGCTAGATTCAAATGTAGACGAACAACAGAGTCTTATGGAATCATGGAGTGTACTTTCTGTTTCCATTGATCTTAGAATATCTAACAAAGACACAGACAGATCCATAGGTGGAGATTAAAACCTTGAAGAAGGAACGTCGGACATCTTATGAGCGTAATTTCAGAACGACGTTCGTAAACCAGAAATGGACGACCGAGGTGTCAGAATTTTGTATTGCTGCAGGAAAAGTATATCTATCACCGATTTTAGATATGCATACACATGAGACCATCTAGTTTCATCTGTCTATGCGCCTAGATTTTGTACAATATCTAACTGGTCTTCCACTCAGATCAAGGATGGCAGTATCCGATGTAGGCATACCATAAGGAATGGAAAGGCCTGACTCCTTGCCAAGAAAGAAATTAGGCCTATAATTTGTGTAGTCTTTTGTACTAAATTTTGGTTCACTCTATACGGGAGCTTTTTTTGAAATATTCTATAATGTACTTAAACAAATATTAAGAATGTAACTTCTATTATCTTAAGGATTGTTTCTTTACAATAAGAATAGAAAGCTAACTATATAAAAATCAACGGTAATTTATGAAAAAGTTTGAAAATATCTGTTGGTTGTAGAGCAGTTTTCTAAGTGTTTGTTCTTTGAAAATGTGAATACTTAGGCATGACAAAAGCAACTTCTAATGAAGATGTATAGTACGAAATCCTGTTTTGTTCTTTACATAAGAAGGGATGGATCAAACTGCGTATTTGTGCTTAATAGATGATAAATCACTCGCAGGAGCTTTCTGACACAATGTCCTTGAGCACAGCGATGGTGATCTCTTTAGTTGATAAAATTCTTTGAACACTGAGTTGTATTGAATGACAGGTATAATGATTTGATATAGAGTCTTTCTCAGATATTTAGAACCTTTCTTAGTTATGGCTGTATGTTGAGCTGTGAACTGTGAAGATTCATACGTTAAAGGTGCCACACCTGCATGTTTTATTATCTGAGAAGGCTTGGAGTAGTTGCCTATATCTCCTAATTCAGCTCAGATAGAGGTACTAGAGAAATTAGAAATCCCTGGAATACTTAGGATAGGAGAGTTGTTTTGAACAGAGAACTCTTCTATTTTTTATCTATTTCAACGATCAGCTCAATCTATGCAACCAGATGTTTGATTTGAATCACTTCAGATGTAGAAGGAAAGCCAATGGAATTTTGGGCTGTTTCTTTCATTTCTTCGGGAGTGAGAGAGATACGTTTACCTCTACCTCTACCAATATCAAAACATTTACGAAGTGTTCGGATATCTGTATGTGCGATTACATCTGCACTTCCAAAGCTTCTTAAAATGTTCATGTATACAACACCGTATTTTGATTGGAACAAGCTGTTGAATTTGGGGAAAACGATATCGATGCATTTCTGTAAGCGATTGGTATATTGATTTAGTTCTTCTTTTAGATTGTGATGTTCTCTTGCCAACTATTTCTGCTCGTATAGATCAAATCGATTCTATCGAATGATTCGATATGAGTTGATTCGTTGACTAGAGGCTAGAACGTCACAGATTATCAATGTATCTATCTTATCATTCTTTGTAATTCCAACTTGTATCTTACGAGTCAGATTTATGGCTACAGGATTGATCAGAGCGAATGGATAGCGTTTTGCTGCCACGACACTTAAACCATAAAACATGGTGCAAAATATGAATTCAAAGACTCATCTACTAATCATTATTTTGGAATAAGGAGTGGTAAGAACCTTTCTAAAGGAGTCAAGGCCACAAGGAGGAAAATACAAATCCACATTCACATATTCAATATACAGACAACAAAAACTGTTATCAATCACAGTAAAAAAGATTGATAGAAAGGAATTGGTATATGTATAAAATGACCGTTAAATGAGTCATTTAGAATATACCAGAGAGGTATTATATGGCATCCATTTTGATTGTAGATGATGAAAAAGATATTGTGGCGTCTTTGAAAATCTATTTGAAGTCGGAAGGATATGATTTATTTGAAGCTTATACAGGAGAACAAGCTGTAGAGATGGTTCGAAATGAAAAGATAGATCTTGTGTTAATGGACATTATGATGCCAGTCATGGATGGGGTACAAGCAACTTCCATCATTCGTGAATTTTCCAATGTTCCAATTATATTATTGACTGCAAAGAACGAAGATATGGACAAGGTTGTTGGCTTAAATATAGGCGCCGATGACTATATTACAAAACCATTCAATCCGGTAGAAGTGATTGCTAGAGTTCGTTCGCAATTACGCCGTTATACGCAACTTGGAGGTGTCGAATCTTCAACGAAGAAATTACAGATTGGTGGTATTGTCATGAATGATGAAGCGAAGACGGTCGAAGTAGATGGGGAGCGTGTCTCTTTGACGCCGATGGAATATGGTATCTTAAAATTATTGATGGAGAATCCGGGCAAAGTATTCTCTTCCGATGAAATTTATCGACAAGTATGGAAAGATCAACCATTTGGAGGCGAAGGAACCGTTGCGGTTCATATTCGTCATTTAAGAGAAAAGATTGAGATAGATCCAGGAGAGCCTCGCTATATTAAAGTGGTTTGGGGACAGGGATATCGCATGGAGGATAAGGATGCAAGAAACTAGTTCTTTTCGAACCAATCAACTCTTAAAGTGGCTTGGTGTAATTGGACTGATTATCTTATGTGTGATTTCTTGTTATTCAGGGGCTGTAGAACTTGTACTATACAGCTATATGCCAGAGGAATCGTATTATGATACCGATCAATGTCGTGCAACAGCGCAATCAGAAGCGTATCAAGTTGCTTATGACGTCATGGATCAAGACTTTGATAGCATTGCACTCTATAGGAGTGTGAACTCACGCTTTCGGGTAGAAGAATTGGATCTTTCTACGAAAACATTCCATGAGATTTATAATGATTCGGATTCATCGGAAAAATATGGGAAAGAGTTTCGCTTTATCGCTTTTGCAACCCATGACGAACGTGATGTACGGTTATATTCGGATTATTCGAACTTACCTTGGCAATCGGGTACGACATATCGCATAACAACTTATGTCAAAGATCCGATTGAACCAGATTCGAATAACTATTATAGAGATTATGCTTTCTTTATGGTGACCGCTCCATATCGTAAGATAGCAGGACCAGTATTAGTCGCCTCTTTATTAGGGGCTACAGTCTTGTTGATCTATGAGTTTACAGCAGCAGGATATAAGAAAGGCTATAAAGGAATCTATTTGACATGGTTTGATCATATTCCATTTGATATTGTCAGTGTTGTATTCTTGGGATTTTTAATTCCTGCTTTTGGCACGTTGGTTGCTATGATGTCGTCCTATTTCTTAGACGGTTCCTTCTTATTTTCTACATTGATTCCAATATCTGCTTCGGTAACGGGACTCTGTTTGATTATTTATGCTTATTTACTTACATTCGCCGTACGTATTAAGAGTGGTACATTATTCTCCAATATGGTTATTTCGCGAATCTTCATGGTAATTTATCATTTTTTCTATTCTTTCTATACAGATTGGAAGAAATCATCTCAGGCTTGGAAATATGTATGTTTGTTTATGTGCGGATTTCTTGTTTTGGAGAGTTTCTTACTATACCTGAGATATGCGGATGGAATTGCACTCTTTTTCTTCTTGATTACAGCTTTAATCTTGTTTGTGTTTTTCCGTATCGGTCGTAATACGCAACCGCTTATCTATGCTGCTAAACAATTGTCAGAAGGAAATTTGGACTATCGTATCTCCAAAGAAGAGCAAGACAAAATGTTCGGTCCTTTTTATGAACATGCGCAGAACTTAAATGAAATCGGCAAAGGAATGCAGAAAGCGGTCACCGAACAGTTGAAATCAGAAAAGATGAAAGCGGAGCTGATTACAAATGTTTCGCATGATATCCGTACACCTTTAACATCAGTCATTAATTATGTCGATCTCTTAAAAAAACCACATACACCTGAACAAGCAGAACAGTATTTAGATGTTCTTGAACGACAGAGTAATCGTTTAAAACGATTGACGGAAGATGTTGTAGAAGCATCCAAAGCAAGTACAGGTAATATTCAGACACATATGGAAATAGTCAATGTAAAAGAGTTGATTGAACAGGCACTTGGTGAATATCAGGATCGGTTTGATCAAGCAAACTTAAAACCAGTGATTAATGTGGATGAAGGCTTAAAAGTGTATGCGGATGGACGGTTATTGTGGAGAGTTCTACGAAATCTATTGTCCAATGTGTCCAAATATGCAATGCCATATAGTCGTGTCTATATGGATTCCTTTGCAGAAAAAGATAATCATGTCTATATTCTTGTTAAAAATATATCGAAAGATGAATTGAATATATCTGCAGATGAACTGATGGAACGTTTTGTAAGAGGGGATTCTTCCCGTCATACAGAAGGTTCTGGCCTTGGTCTTTCGATTGCTCGATCTTTGACGGAATTGATGGGTGGTCGTTTCTCTTTGACGGTTGATGGAGATTTATTTAAGGCGGAAATTATCCTAAATGCCAATCCAGATGGAAGAATGGAGAAATAAGAATGGAGATAAGAAATGTAACAGTAGACGACTATGCTGCGGTAGATTGTTTGATGCAAAAACTACATAAAATCCACGTTCTAGGTAGACCAGATTTATTTATCGATTTAGAACATCCTTATTCCAAAGAAGAATTTATAGAGATGATAGATAAGGAAATTTTTCTTTGTCTTGTTGCAGAAGAAGATAGGAATGTGATTGGTTTGTGTTTTGTGGAATTGCGGGAGCGGAGTGCCATGGTTAAGATGCGTACTGCATATGTAAATGATCTAATTGTAGATGTGAACTATCGCCATAAAGGAATTGCGAAGGCTCTGTTTCAAGAGGCAGAGAAAAGAGCGAAAGCACTTGGAGCGAAACGATTGGATCTCATGTTATGGGCTTTCAATGAGGAGGCACTCCATTTCTATGAAAGTTTAGGTATGAAGCCACAAAGATATATTTTAGAAAAACGACTTTGATTTTTGGGAATGCATATAGATTGCATTCCTTTTTTATTCCATATACCCTATAGGGGTATAGGAAAAATACATGGATTGTTGTGAGAAACATAAGATACGAAGTGAAGAAGAAAAGAAAAAGCTATTAGATCGTCTGAAACGTGCGGAAGGGCAGATACGTGGCATAGAAAAGATGATAGAAGATGATCGGTATTGTCCAGATATATTGATGCAAGTGACAGCAGTGACAAGTGCACTGAATAGTTTTAATAAAGAGTTATTAGCTTCTCATATTCAGAGTTGTGTCATAGAAGATATAAAAGCAGGCAAAGAAGGGACGGTAGAAGAACTTTTGAATGTCCTTCAGAAGTTGATGAAATAATATGAAAAAGTTCAATGTAAGTGGAATGAGCTGTGCAGCTTGCCAAGCTCATGTGGAAAAAGCTGTCCGGGCGGTTCCTGGTGTCAAAGAGGTACAGGTATCATTGTTGACAAATAGTATGGAAGTCGAGGGGGGAAAAGAAGCTGCTATCGTGCAAGCAGTGGAAAAAGCGGGATATCATGCTAGTACGGGAGAAGCGAAGAATTTAGTTTCGACATCGGAACGGGAGGGTAAGAAACGCTTGTTGTATTCCTGCATTTTATTAGTCGTGCTCATGTATATCACAATGGGGGCGATGATGTGGGGATGGCCGCTTCCTTCGTTTTTATATCAGAATCCGATTGGAATCGGGATTACGGAGATGCTTTTGGCACTTGTTGTTCTGTTCATCAATCGGGAATTCTTTGTGTCGGGAATACGTTCTTGTTGGAAGGGAATGCCGAACATGGATACATTAGTCGCATTAGGGTCTGGAATTTCCTTTTTGTGGTCGCTAGTAATTTTGTATCAGATGACTATTGCGAGTGTGCAAGGAATGGATGTGGAAAGTTTAATGCATATGTGTCATACACGTCTCTATTTTGAATCGAGTGCGATGATACCAGCTCTTATTACGGTTGGAAAGACACTTGAGGCACATGCAAAAGAAAAGACGACGGATTCTCTCAAACATTTGCTCGAACATCAACCGAAACAAGCCTGGTTGTGTAAGGGTGGTAAAGAGGTTTCTATCGATGCGGATGCATTAGAAAAAGATATGATATTTGTTGTGCATGCAGGGGAAATGGTTCCTGCAGATGGGAAAATTTTGGAAGGAAATGGTTCTTTTGATGAAGCAGCTCTAACAGGAGAATCGGTACCAGTCGATCGAACGGTTGGGGAAATGGTCCATGCGGCTACGATCAATCAGACTGGCTATGTAAAAGTACGCACCGTTCATGCGGGTAAAGAAACTTCTTTTGCGCAAGTGATTTCTCTTGTGGAAGAAGCGTCATCTTCCAAAGCTCCTGTGTCACGTATGGCCGATAAAGTGGCTGCGGTATTTGTTCCTATTGTATTAGGAATCGCAGCAATTGTATTTTGTGGACAATATTTTTGTGGGAAAGATGCAGCATTTGCGATGGAACGAGCGGTGACCGTACTTGTTATTTCTTGTCCTTGTGCATTAGGCTTAGCGACTCCTGTTGCCGTTATGGTCGGAAATGGTGTAGGAGCACGTCATAATATCTTGTTTAAGAGTGGGACAGCACTTGAAAATATGGGTAAAGTACAGATTGTTGCTTTTGATAAGACAGGTACTTTGACCGAAGGGAAATTAGAAGTTCGTAAGATTATTCCGTATGCAAAGAAGGAAGAAGAGATTCTCCAATATGCATATAGTATTGAAAAACGTTCGACGCACCCTTTAGCCCATGCTATTGTGGAAAAAGCAGAACAGGAACATGTATTAGAACTGTCTTCTAGCTCTTTTGAAATGGAAGTGGGAAGTGGGGTATCCGCTATCATTGCTGGAAAGACAATCTATGGAGGTTCTTTACATTCCTTTCAGAATCGTGGAATCGTCTCCGCAGAAATACAGAAACAAGTAGAGAACTATGCCAGTTTGGGTCTGACTTCGGTCTTGATTGGAGATCAGGATACTGTTTATGGAACTATCTTATTAGCGGATACTGTTCGTGAAGATGCGGTAGAGGCTCTCCAACAATTAAAAAATATGGGTATTGAGACATTGATGTTAACCGGAGACTCACTACCTACCGCTAAAGCTGTTGCTCAACAAGCAGGTGTGGCAACGGTTATGGCCGGTCTTCTGCCAGCGGAAAAAGATGCGATTATTACGCATTTAAAGACGAGAGGTATCGTTGCAATGGTTGGGGATGGAATTAATGATGCACCGTCACTTGTAAATAGTGATATTGGAGTCGCAATTGGTACAGGAACAGATGTGGCGATTGATTCGGCAGATGTAGTGTTGATGCATTCTTCTTTGCTTGATGTGGCTGCCGCAATACGCCTTTCACGTCGTGTTATGAGTAATATTAAAGAAAATCTATTTTGGGCTTTTGCCTATAATATGATATTAATACCAATTGCGGCAGGTCTTTTTTCTGCCATTACCATATCACCGATGCTTGGAGCTGCCGCAATGAGCTTATCAAGCTTTACGGTATGTATGAATGCATTGCGTTTGAATCGTGTGGACTGTTATGATGCAACGAAAGATCATAAAATAAGGAAGACATGGAAACCAGAAACAGTAAGTTGTTCTTGTTGTGCGCCTGTAACAGAACCTAGAAAGGAAAAGAAAATGAAAGTAACCGTATATATTGATGGAATGATGTGCTCCCATTGTGAGGCTTCTGTCAAAAAAGGGCTGATGACATTAGATGGTGTCAAAGAAGTAGAAGTATCTCATGAAAAAGGAACTGCTGTTGTAACTACAGATATTCCATTAAAAGAAGAAGAAGTTCGTAAGATTATTGAAGATAAAGATTTTACATTTGTGGCAATGAAATAAAAAAGCTGAGGCAGAAATGTCTCAGCTTTTTTATTAGTAATTTGTCAAATTAAGTGCAACATCTAATGTGAGTTTATAATT
>CAUWDF010000067.1:0-9813 GCA_963557245.1 uncultured Bulleidia sp. | reverse complement strand
AACGAAATTATAAACTCACATTAGATGTTGCACTTAATTTGACAAATTACTTATTAAAAAGGGATAGCCTTTTCAGATTCCAGCTTCTCCTGAAGTTCCGAATAGTAATTTTCTACTTTCTGTGCACGTTCCATATCTGGATGAGATAAGGTAATCATAGAATCGACTGCAAGTAGTACAACAAGTACTGCTGCAACGATCGTAACAACATTTGGTGCTACTTTATTCAAGGCATTGTCCACAAGTGGTCCTATAACATAGATAGCTAATGTAGAAAAACCAGCAATACACAACATTGCTAGAACACCGACTCTTCCCCCAAGAACGAATACTTCATTGACACATTCCCATAAACGAATACCATACACCGCTTCAAATATATAATGTGTTCCAAACATTACAAGTCCTGTCAAAACGAAACATCCAATATACGTAGCAAGTGGATTATGACATAACTTCTTCAATAGAACAATCGACAGTATAACAATACTACCAACCATAGGGAACCATGGCCCCTTCATAAAACCAAGATCTAATACAACTTCATCATAGAAGATCGTATTGATACTATATACAATAAAACTTAGAACAGCACATAGAACAAATATTACAATCAAACTACCTAAACTATAACTTCTATCTGCATCTAACTGTCCACTCATATGTTTATTCTTACGAACAAATTGTGGAGACAGACGTTCTGGATAGATTTTTCCATCTAAGATAGCATGATCTTCTTCTGACTGTTTACGAATACTTTCTAAGGCCTGATGTGTTTGACAGCTCTTCTCGGAACCAATGGAAAGAGCCAAAGTATCCGCAAAAAACTTCTTCGCACCTGTATATTCACTTGGATTATCTTTTAAATAAAGTTCATCCATCTTAATATCTTTATACGCATGAGACAGTTCTTCTTCTGTCGCATGTTCATAAAGATAAGTATCATTACAGACTGCATACTTTTCTGGTTCTGCTTCTTTTACGGCACCTCGTAGATTCGTGAAATAATGCATACGAATCGCCGAATAATATGGTTTGACATAAAAGACCAATCCAAATCCACAAGTAATAACTCCTAATAAGGCCCAACCAATCATAGAAAGATCTACAACAAACAGTTCCCACTTATGATCAATCATCATTTCTTTTGATAATTGAATGGCTTCCTTTCCAGTAAGATCTGGATTCTCTGCTAATAAGTAAGGTACCATGGCATAGGCATATGCCATGATAAAGCCACCAACAATTGTCAATGCCCATAAAAATAGGAATAGATAGGTTCTGCCCATCGCCAATGCAATATGTCCCCATTTACCAGAAGCCAAAGGACGTAATGCATGAGAAAGTGGTACTTTCTCATATTCCTTCGACTCCAGGAACATTCTTGCACTTACAACTTCAGTCACCCCAATAACAACACAGATCAATAAAGCAATCATTGCGAAAGCCAGTAGCATCCATCCCACCGATACTCCACCATTGACCATTGTCGTGATAGTCTTCCCCGAGACGTAAACACCAGAAGCTGTTATAGTAACTCCTAACAGTGCCACAATGAAGTCGATCATCATCAACGACATGTAATGGGTTTTAAGTGTTTGTTTCGCTGCTGTTTTTAATTCCTTTCTGTTCATAACTCCTCCTTAAAATCCTTTTCGGATTCCCCTAGCCATTGCTCGTGGCAATTTTCCAGAAGTACGGAATGCCTGAACAATATCTAATGTATGCTGATGTTCCTGTAAAAGCGCAAAGCGATTCTTTATATTCTTTTCTGTTTCATAGATTGTTTCATCATCGCAAAGAATCGCAGCTTTATAGATACCAGCTTGTTCCGTATTTTCAACAAGACGGATCTTATGTTCTCTGTAATCCCACATATATTATTCCTTTATATAGGAGTATTTTACACCATTTCTCTTTTTAACTTATAGAAAAAAGCAAATATATGTATATTCCAAATGAAAAAAAGACCATCCTGAGATGATCTTAACGTTTCATTTTCATGGATTCATGTGATATGACAGTTGTCTTTTCAAAACTTGGATCAGACTTTTCATCATGATAGACACGATCTTCTTTTGTTTCTGTACTTAACATGACGGTCTCACCTGCAGGCACTTCAAAGTCCCCATATACTGTAGAAGCATAGATTGTCTCTTTGCCAACATTACGTAAAAAGACAGGAGTATATTTAGGAGGCCATGGATCGAACTGGAAAGCGTTTCTTGTAAAAGAGAAGAATCGGAAACTATAGTCCATTTCATAATCCGCTACTTCAATATAGTCCTGGAACATCCCTTTATGTAAATCATACGCAACCGTATGAAATTTCTTCTTACGTTTCTTCAAATCCAAACTAACAAACCCATTTAAGATATCGGAAGAAAACGATAAGATAGCATACGTATCACATTCTTCTGGAGTCGGAATTTCTGTTTCATGTGCTTCTTTACGTTTGACTGCTGATACGATCTTATCATAAACATCTTTATCTTCCGGCCATAAGAAATCCCGTAATGCTTGACGCAATACTCTTTGATCTAAAGATTGATGGGAATTGAATTTCGCAGAATAACTACTATGTTCCGTCAGAATAATCAGAGCACCTCTTTCACAACGTAATTCCTTAATGACAGAAGTATGAATCCACTGTCCTTCTGGAAAGCGCTCGTTTCCATACGCATTTCCCCATATACGATATTGATCGTTAAATTTTTCAAAGTACCAATTCTTTAATATATACATAACCAACTATTATTGTAGCAGATAAAAACAAAAGAACGGTACAAAAAAAAGCCTTCCTAAGGAAGGCAATTTACTTATTCTACAGAATTGATCTTATTTAAGATATCTTCTTTGATTGCTCGATTGACTTTCAAAGCATTCTCACGAGAATCCTGGCAAGAATAGAAATAAAACTTGATCTTAGGCTCTGTACCAGATGGACGGATTGCGAACCAAGATCCATTTTCTAAGAAGAAACGTAATGCATTCTGTGGTGGAATATCTTCATATCCGTCTGTATAGTCAATCACATGATCGACACGTACACCAGCCACTTCTTCTGGTAAGTTCTCACGTACATACTTCATCATACGCGCAATACGTTCTGCACCTGGAATACCTTCTAAGACAAGATTTGGTTCATCTTCTGCAAAGTATCCATATTTTGCATAGATATCTTGTAATACATTCCATAATGTCTTTCCCTGTATACGATAGTACGCAGCTGCTTCTGCAACAAGCATACCAGCAGAGATACCATCTTTATCACGAATATTCTCATCTGCCGCATAACCAACCGATTCTTCATAACCAAATAAATAAGTATATCCATTCGCATGAAGATATGGAATCTTTCCACAAATGTTCTTAAATCCGGTTAAAGTCTCAAACATTTCCACACCATACGCTTCTGCAATTTTTGTAGAAAGAGTGGATGTAACAATTGATTTCACCATAGCACCATTTTTCGGTAAAGTTCCAGCTGTACGATGACCTTCTAAAATATAGTTGACCAAAAGATATCCCGTCTGATTACCATTTAATGGAATATAGTCTCCATCATCATTACGGATTTCAATCGCAAAACGGTCTGCGTCAGGATCGGTAGCCATTAAGAGTTCTGCCCCAAATTTTCTACCATATTTTTCGGCTAATGCAAATGCTTTTGGATCTTCTGGATTTGGATAACCTACTGTTGTAAAGTCGGGATCTGGATTTTCCTGTTCTGGTACAATCTGCCAGTTTGTAAAACCACGATCTGTAAGCATCTTACGGAATGGGATGGAACCACAACCATTTAATGGTGTATAGACAAGAGGAATAGAAAGGTCTAATTCATCCCCAGAATGGATGGCTAACTTTTCAATCTCATCTAAATATTCACGATCATATTCTTCCCCAAGAAGAATAATATTTCCATTCTTAACTTCGGTATCAAAATCCGATGTCTTGACCCCATCCCACATATCTACCGCATTGATACATTCGGTCATACCATCCGCAATTGCTGAGGATACTTGACATCCATCTTCCCAATAAGCCTTATAACCATTATATTCTTTCGGATTATGAGAAGCTGTAATATTGATACCCGATACGGTATGTAAACGACGGATCATATAAGCAAGTTCTGGTGTTGGTCTTAAATCCGGGAACGTATAGACACGGATTCCATTTGCGGCAAAGATCTCCGCTGCATATCTTGCAAACTCTTTTGAGAAATGACGTGGGTCATGGGCAATGACAACACCTTTCTTCTTAGCCTCTTCGCCAGCATCACAAATATATTGTGCAACTCCCTGTGTCGCTCTACCGACCGTATAATAATTCATACGATTCGTACCAGCCCCTACTTTTCCACGTAGACCTGCTGTACCAAATTTCAAATTCTGATAAAAACGATCTTCAATTTCTGCCTCATCTCCAGCAATTCCTTCTAATTCTGTACGGAGAGGATCATTTGGTTCTAAATGAGAAAGCCATTCTTCATACTTTTCTTTTGTATTCATGATATTTCCTCCATGATTTTTCTATTTTTATTGTACTCTAGCCACTCTAAAAGATGTACTAAAAACATTTTATCGCATATAATCTGTAACTTTTATAGGACATTCTTCACTTGGAAGTATGTGATTCTTTTTTCCTTCCTGTATACTCTGTAACATCCATATATAGTTCTGTACAAAATGTTCTAAACTCTTACAATCTTCTTCGATAAGTTCTTCTTTTGTCGCATCCAAGCGTCCATAGTCTCTAGTAAGCACGAGTGGCATCTCCGCTAAAGCAAAACGACGTGCAATATCCATATAAGGAGAACTCGTTTCTCCACGTCGGCTCGCAACCAGAATGCCGCCAATTTTATACGCCAGACGATCATTTCCTGCCCTCATCAGACGATCTAAGATTGCCTGTATTTGAAAATCAATCTGTCCATATTGTACAAGCGATCCGACAATCATACCATCCCAACGTTCTGCATGTTCTAAGATTGGATTGACTTCATCTGGAAAGATACAGATTCTACGCTTAATACATTTTCCACAGGCTGTACATGGATGTATCTCTCTTTCCCCTACTGTATCGATATCCACTTCGATATCATTTTTTTCAAATTGATCTTTTATAAGCGCAACAGCTTTCGATAAAATTCCTTCTTTTGTTCTATCTCCATTGATTATTAGTATTTTCATGCGATTATTATAGCAAGATTTCATTTTTATGAAATTTATGTTTGAATTTTCCATAATCTATGATAGACTAAATAAGCATTAATGAGTGATTAGCTCAGTTGGGAGAGCACATCCTTGACGTGGATGGGGTCATGGGTTCAAGTCCCTTATCGCTCACCATAAAAAAAGCCCTTAGTTATTCAGATTCACTAAGGGCTTTTTTTTACCTTATAGTATATAAGCGTTGAAAGGATACCATTTAGAATATAGTCTCAATTCACAACGGTATTATATAGCCACTACAGAGCTTTATTTATTGAAAGGGACGTTTCATCCTGCCATAATGGGAACGGTTAAAAGTCAAAATCAAAAGGCACTCTAAAATCCGACTGAGGCATGATATCACCCAAAGAAACCCTCTTGTAGAATCAACTTGTCAATACTTACAAGAAGGTGACTATATGCCTATTAATGATTTTATCCTATCGACTTTAAATCTAAAGTCTAAAGACTTCTTGGACATCAGTATGATCCGGCCCAATGACACACTCATAATCGATATTCCCTTAACAAGAATTTACGGGCCATGCACATTCTGTAATCCGTCGGAAAAGAAGATGGTTCATCTGCAAACAGTGCAGGCGGTCCTTTTCTGAGAAGAACCATTTCGAACCTGAAGGATTCCATCAATCCTATTCAAAGCTACGTGTCGATATAATGAACCGATATACCATTCAATCTTTCAGAAGAAGATGAACTACCGGGACTACTATGAGCTCCTGCTCACCATAAGTCCGGCTTACGTCTTGCCTATGAACAGAAGGAAATGTTTCGTGAGTTCAATCGAATTCGATGCAGAGAAAAAACTGGAAAGTCTGATTGATATATTCAAAGAGAACGAACTGTACTGTTATAAAGAGTTCGTGGCACTCTTAAAGAACTGGAGGACCGAAATCATAAACAGCTTTGTCAGACCATATAAGAACAGAAGACAATCAAACGCACTGGCAGAGAGCATCAATCAAAAACAAGGATATTCTTGAACGTATCAAATGGATGGACCAAACCTGGTCTCTCTCCTTTCTACCCCAGAAAGAGTCTAACAACAAGTAAAACCATCAGAATGATTGCAATGATTTTCACTACTTTACTCGTTTCATATTTTGGAAAATGAGAACGTTCATATAACAAATAAAGAACTAATACCGCAACAGAAGCTCCTAAAAAGAATCTAAAACCTTGAGTTTCCGAAATATCTGAAAAAAACATCACGATAACCCAACATACTAGAAATAGTGCAAATATTAGATAGTGGGAAATAATTTGAACTTTAGTATTCTTCATATATTTACCTCCTATGTTTCAAACGCTTTAGGAATACGTGCTACCAAAAACATCTCAAGTTAATTCTTTGATATTTTTTCTACATCTCTCTAGAGAACGATACTACTGCAATGGCCACCACTATTTTAAAAATATCACTATTCAATAATTGAAATCCCAAAATCATAATAGCAATAATCCAAAATAAAGATTGATAAAATCGAAAGAATCTATATTCTTTCTTTTTAATCCTATTTATTTTTTAAATAACTTTCCTTCTACATTGCCATGGGTATCACATCGCCTATTATCGATTGGCAATGCGTAAGCGCTTATATTTAGTAATTAAATTATAACTTATGATAAAAGTGAATCAATATATGTATAAAACAAAAGTATTGTTAAAAGCTATGATCCTATAAGCTTCATGAAATTCATTTCAATATGCTTAGTAATGGCACATTTCAAAATGGCCTCGCTAACTTCAAACTGAATAAGTTCTGAAAGCTATATATAATTTTAACGATTTCCTATATATACCTAACAAAATATACACCACTATTATCGAATGTACATGTTTATGTTAGCAAATATCAGTATACATACGGAATAAACGAGTTATTTAAATGTCTTTTATTAATTTATAAGTCAAAAGCTTATTTAATCAATAAATCCTATTTATATTCAGTAATTGTATGTATTCAATCACCAATAATTTCTATACAAGAATGTAAATAAGAATATTATGAATAATTTCTCAATTATAGTATAATTAGTATCTTAAATATATATACCTTAAAAGCGCATAAAAATTTCTCATAAAAAAGTGCACGATTATCCAAAATGAAGGAGTATATATAAAAGTCGTAACTGAGGATAAAAAGCCAGAAATTTGTGATTCAAAATTGGCTAATATTAAATATAATAGTATTTCTTAAAGAAATGATAAAAGATTGGTTTTTGGTGCACCCTAAAGTTAGACCCTAAACTTTTGGGCGAAACCCCTAAACTTTTTGGATAGCCTGAAATAATAAACATGTAGAAAAGCGATTATAACTCAATTTAATGAGTGATGATCGCTTATTTTGTATGGGCACTTTCATGTGCTATTTAGAAGTCTTTGGATGAATAATTTTGGCTGTATGGACTCCAGATAGATTTTTGTTATGGATATTTATTTTGGTCTTTGTAGAATCTTTTAGATTGACTTCATAAAAATCTTCATCTATTTGGAACAGACCTTCCGTTGGGGAATGCATAACGAAGCCTGTACAATGATCAAAGGTCTCTGAACTCTCGCCGTAGGAATAGGTGCATGGCATTTCGAATGGATCAAAGCGAGCGCTGACTTGTTCACCATCTATTTCATTGAAATAATCAACATTGATATTGGATATAGTACGAGGCTTTGCTTGCATTGTTTTGGCATTTATATATTCATTGTTGGTAACTAGATAAATCTGTCCGTCAATATTAGCAAATTTAGCATCTTGATTATAAATAGATTCCACTTTTTGATCTTTTAAGGAATATCTATAAATATCTATTTCTCCGGCATTATTATCTACATAAGTACATATAAGAATTGTCTGCAGCTATTTCTAGACCACTTCCATCTAAAGTAAATAGTTACGTTTTATCCTTTCCTTCAAAACATACTACTTTAAAACTTGCGTTCTGTAGTGTCTTGGTCGGAATATTCAATATAGCGTAAATCTTACCTTGTGCTGCGACAGAGTCAATTACAACATATTCTTTTTCCAGTTGTTCTATGGTCATAGCTGTTGTATCGAATACAACCAAACCACCAAAATCATTCATTAAAATTTTATGCTCATCAGGAAAGTATTTAAAAGAACTGATATCTCCTGGAGTGATTAGTTCTTCTTTTATTACCTTGCCATTTTAATCCATAAAGTAAAACTTATTCTTTGCAGAAAATAAACTTTTCGAAACAAGTTTATAGCCAAAATAAGTGACATTTTCTACTGATAGAACTATCTTTTGAGTACATCCTGTGGTAAGCAGTAAACAAAAAATGCTTATGAATTTTAACATTTTAAAAACCTGATTCCCACTTTCTAACTGTATATGTTTTTGAAGAACTATAAATTGCAGATGGGAGAATAAAACCAACTGTATGATGATAGAGTGGAATTCCAGCTTCTTTCCAAGCGTAATATACTAACTCTGAACAATACATTTCTTTTGTAACAGGAAGTAGCTCGTATCCGAATCCCACTTTAGTCCTAGCATAAGAAAATGCTCTGTCATAATTTGTATCAGTAGCTCCTACGACTCCCATCATAGATGAGTTCTTTTTTGACCAATAGGTTTGTATTCTAAAATTTTCTTTTACAATACCTTTTTGATGGTTTTGTGCTTCAATTGTACCGCCATCCGTCTCTGCCACAATACCTGCACGTCCATGTGCAAAAGAACTGGTCTGCGCATCACCAGTAACTAAAATGTATCCAGCTCTTTGCTTTTCTACCAATAATGATATATTTGCATTTTCACTATCTCTTTTTATTGTTTCTTGGATTTCTGGACTATGAAGTTTGATTTCATCAACTTTATTCAACAATTGTTTTGTCTCTTGACAATTTAAATCTTCCAAACTGTTTACACCAATTTGCATAAAATAAATTTCGACGGTCTCATTAATCTGTTCGCCAATCTCTTTATTTTTGCCTTCTGCTGAAGCATTTACTACATTCATTGATAGACCTATGATGAAAATCAGAGTGATACTAATGGCTTTCTTTATTGTATTCATATTCTTTCTCCAATTTAACGTTTATGAGTGCAGTTGCTTTTATGATTGTTTATCAACCTTTTATGGTGTTTTTAATAAATGATAAACCGCAATGTAGTTTTAGTTATACACTACGGTTATATGGAAACACCGTTTTTATACCTTGCTAAATGATATGTCATTATGTTATTTTTCTTCTTAAAATCATTATGGCATATCTGAACGTGTAAATAAGGCTTACATTTTAGTGATGAATATGATATTTTGAAAGAAGAGTTGCTGTTTTATACAATTTGTAAATGAGAATATCATTGTTGCTAAATATAGAATTGTAATATTTAAATTTCGGAAAAAGAATTATCTCTGAAACAGGCTCGAATAAAGAAAACTATATTTTTATATGAGAATTTCCATTCATGTTCCTCAAGAACTATAAAGTGGACATCAAAGTGAAAAGTCAAAGTATACAATCCATAGGAATGAGAATTTAGATACTTTTTATGATAGTAATTTGTCAAATTAAGTGCAACATCTAATGTGAGTTTATAATTTCGTTTG
>CAUWDF010000066.1:0-9866 GCA_963557245.1 uncultured Bulleidia sp. | reverse complement strand
TTCATGGACTTTTATTTTTTATAAGTGTTGCACTTAAAATGATAATTCATCATTAGAAAAGGATATTTAATAGATTACATCTACTAAATATCCTTTTTTTGTTAACAAGAACGATTTGCTTCAATTAATTTTTCACGTTGCTTTAAGGATCTCTTTAACCATCCTCCTTGCAAATAGTAAAAAATGAACATTACATCTAATAAAATCCAAGAAATCGGATAACAAAGCAATGTATCGTAAATATTTGTAGCAGGATAGAAAAGAATCCATGCAATACGGAATGCCCCAATGCCAATAGCTGTCATAAGCATAGGAACGAGAGAATCCCCACATGCTCTCATTGCCGATGAGAATACTTCTATCAAGCAGAATGTAGGCCATAAAGGACACATGAATCTTAAAATACCTAATCCTATTGAAATGACCATATTATCTGGTGTAAATAAACGGAAGAATACACCACCAAAGAAATATAATGTAACAGAAATAATGGAAGAACCTACTAGATAAATCAAGATTCCAGCATGAATTCCTTTTTTAACTCTTTTTACATCGCCTGCGCCAAAGTTCTGACCGCAGAAAGTAAGAACTGCTTGTCCAAGTGCACCAGAACTGTTCCAGAACAATGCATCAATTTTGCCAAAAGCAGTGAAAGAAGCAACGGTATCAGTACCATATGTATTAACACCTCGCTGGATAAATAAGTTCGATATAGCATACAAGCATGACTGTATACCCATTGGAAAACCAATCACAAGGATTCGTTTAAAAACAGCAAAATCAATCTTCATATCACGGATATGAAAAGAATAAATATCTTCTGTCCTACTTAATGTTAACAAAGTCAAAATACAAGAAACAGTTTGAGAAATAGCTGTTGCCAAAGCAACACCTGCTACCCCCATATGAAACACAATAACAAATACAAGGTCTAGTACAATATTTGTACATGCAGAAGCAATTAAAAAATACAAAGGTCTTTTCGAATCTCCGACGGCTCTTAAGATACCGGCTCCATTATTATAAATTAAAACTGGAATCATTCCGACTAAATAAACTCGAAGATAAGTAATCGAGAATGGAAGAATATCCACTGGAACATTAAGCAAATTTAAAATTACTGGTGCAAATACAATACCTAGAATCATCAAAACAGCTCCTAAAGTAATTGCTAAGAAAATAGATGTACTGACGCTCTTATGAACCCCTTCCGCTTCTCTACGTCCATAATATTGTGCAACAACAACAGTAGCACCAGATGAAAGACCAACAACAAATCCTACTAATAAATCAATAAACGTACCTGTTGATCCACCAACTGCTGCTAAAGCTTCTTTACCGACAAAATTTCCTACAATGATAGCATCAACCGTATTGTATAGCTGCTGGAAAATCGAACCAAACATAATTGGAAAAAAGAATAATAATAGCTGTTTTACTATTTTTCCAGAAAGCATATCTGTCTGTCTACCCTGCATAAGTCCCCCTTTTTATAAAAAATAATTACCAGATTAAAAAATCCGGTAATCATAAAACTGTGTTTAAAAGATCTAACTCTTTCTGCAATTCATACTGTTTTTTTGCATGACCATGCGAAAGAGCAATAATGTTTTTAATTTTATCTCTTCGACGTCTTAAATAATCATAATACGCCTGTTCCTTTTTCAAAAAAAGAACAGGTCCTAAAATAATATCGGAATAAGAATAATCTGAGGATTTATGAGTATCAAATGCAATTGTGACATAGTCATGCCCACGATTATAAACATATACTTCATCCTGAATAAAGAATTTCTTTTCTTTAATCCAATTTCGCATATCGATTGTATCACGATTCACTTCAACAATAATTTGATCAAAATCCCTCAGACGATGAAAATCACGTTCTAAAATTCCTTCCGCTGTTTTAAACCCCATTCCAGCAATAACAATACAATTAACATCTTCTGGCACGTTTTTTAAACCATCCGATAAAATCAGAGGTATACGATCTTGCATGCCAACAGATGCTACATTTTCCCTTGCACTTTTTAATGGTCCTTCCGCAATATCACATGCATACACACGATTGCAAATATTATGTTGAACAAGATAGATTGGAAGAAAGGCATGATCAGTGCCTATATCTGCTGTGATCATGCCTTTATGAACCATTTTAGCAATCTCTGTAAGTCTGATATTCTCAGCCATTACTTATCAAAGAAATCCTTTAAACGCTTTGATCTGGTTGGGTGTTTCAGTTTTCTAAGAGCTTTTGCTTCAATTTGACGAATACGTTCACGTGTTACGTTGAACTCTTTACCTACTTCTTCAAGAGTTCTTGTTCGTCCATCATATAATCCAAAACGAAGTCTTAAAACCTTCTCTTCACGCTCTGTTAAGCCAGAGAGAACACTATTAATTTCATCTTTTAATAACTGATTTGATGCATACTGATCTGGCGAAAGTGCATCTTTATCTTCAATGAAATCTCCTAAATGAGAATCATCTTCTTCACCGATTGGTGTTTCTAAAGAAACTGGTTCAAGAGCAATTTTCTGAATTTCTCTAACCTTTTCTGGTGAAATGCCATCCATACGTTCACTAATTTCTTCTGCTGTAGGATCTCTACCAAGTTCCTGAACTAACTGACGCTGAATTCGTGTCAGTTTATTGATTGTTTCAACCATATGTACTGGAATACGGATTGTTCTAGCCTGGTCGGCAATGGCTCTTGTAATAGCCTGACGAATCCACCAAGTTGCGTATGTAGAAAACTTGAATCCTTTACGATAATCAAATTTTTCTACTGCTTTGACTAGCCCCATATTACCTTCCTGAATCAAATCAAGGAAAAGCATACCACGTCCAACATATTTCTTAGCAATAGATACAACAAGACGAAGGTTTGAAGATATAAGAATATCTCTTGCTTCCATATCACCTTCTTCAATCCTCTTAGCAATGTCCGGCTCATCTTCTGGCTTTAATAGCGGTACTCGACCAATTTCCTTTAAATACATCTTAACTGGATCATTTAGCTGAACAGAGCCAGTACGACTAATTGGTCTTTTCTTTGCACCTTTTATGACAAGATCATCATCGTCATCTTCTTCATCTTCTCTATCATCCATGGAATCATCGACATCATCTCCATCGAGATCACCATCATCTAAGAAATCATCTGCATCATCACTTAGTTCATCTACAATGTCATCATCTTCAGAAACATCAATTTTTTCATCACGGAACCAATCCCATAATGCATCTATATCATCATCGCTGATATCTAGTTTTTCAAGAGAAGCCATAATATCTCTTTGATAGATGACACCATCTGCTTCATAAACTCTCTTATATTCTTCTTTTAATTCATCTAATGTTTTTACAGATTTATTGACTCCTTTGCCACTGTAAGAATCAATTTTTGGTCCACTCTTTTTTTCTGACTTTGTAGTCTTTTTTACTATGGCTTTTTTTGTATCGTCTGTTTTTGTCACTTTATCTTTACTCGCTTCTTTCTTTTTCAATTTCGTGTTTGCTGAACATTTCTTGGATAAAGATTTAATTTCGTTAGAACCTTTCAAATTTGATTCAACTACTTTCATAACATTATCTTCCTGTGTCATAGTCTATCCTCCACGTTCCGAAAATATTAACTTTAATTATCTAAATCCGATTCACCATTAATAAGCATTCTACGCTTATTTAAACACTCATTAAATTTTTTTAATAATAATTCCATGGAAGCAGCATTCAACTCCGTTGTAAGTTGCTGCCTATATTGAGCTGCTTCATCATCTAATAAACGAATTTTTACTGCTCTTATTGCTCCAGACATTTTTTCAGAATCAAAATCACATAAATATTCTGGTAATGAAGCAATTTTTGTTATTAGATTTCTAACATTTTCATCATCTGTTTGATCAATTAAAGAGGCAGGATTCACTTGTCCTTTCGCATGCATAGCATCCACAATCATCATTGCTACAGTCTGTGCATCTTTTGAAATTAAAAATCCAAGTTGTTCTTCAAACATTCGAGAGGCTTCTGGAGAATTCATCATTAAAGCTAAAATTTGTGTTTCCGCTTTTTCCAATCCATTAGGAACATTGGAAAGCTTTGATGAATTCGTTTCAATTACTGGATCAACAGGAACAACTTCTTTTTCAAAATGAAATCCTGTCAATTCACTTAATTGATTTGTAAAATATTCTCTATCGGTCTGATCTTTCAACTGTCGAATTTCCTGCATGACATTTTTTGCCATTTCTTTCTTTTCAAGAAAACTATTCATATTCGTCTCTGATTGAAAATAAGAAATAACAAATTCCATCCAAGAAATTTCACCTGTAAGCATTTGTTTTAAACCATCTGCACCAGATTCCCGAATAATTTCATCCGGGTCTTTTCCTGTACGATTTAAAACTATGGAAATATCACAACCATCTTCAATTGCCATTTTTCCTGCACGATAAGTTGCAGCTTGACCCGCATGGTCACCATCATAGCAGAAAATAATTCTAGCAGCGGAAGATTTTAATAAGTGAATTTGATGATTCGTGCAGGATGTGCCTAGTGTACATACTGCATTATCAATTCCCGCCTTCCAAAAGGCAATCACATCAGTCACTCCTTCACAGACATAAATCTTTCCTTCATGCCTTGCTGGAGATTTTGCACGATGATAGTTATAGACAATATTCCCTTTTACAAAAATATCTGTCTCATTTGTATTTAGATATTTTGAAGGATTATTGGCTTCAATCGTTCGTGCAGAGAATCCAATCGGATTCCCATATGAATCATGGATTGGAAAAGTAATACGATTTGAAAAAACATCATAAATGCCACTTTCTGTTACTCTTGAAACATTTACATTGACCAAATCTTTTTCTTTATATCCCTTGGCTTTCAGAAAATTTGTTAATGCATTTCCGGCGGGATTATAACCAATTTGAAAATGTGCTCTAACAGTTTGATCCAAGCCTCGCTTTTCTAAATATTCTTTATATGCGGAACCATCAACTGTATCTAATTCATACATAGAAAAATTGATAGCTTCATTTAAAACTTTATACAATGCCTCTTTATGTGGATCTTGCGGACGTTGAAACCACCCTGGCTGAACTGATAAACTTTGTCCTGTTAGCTCCGCAACTCTTCCAACTGCTTCCGCAAATGATATTCTTTCATAGTTCTGAACAAAGGTAAAAACATTTCCACCATTGCCACATACAAAACATTTATAAATCTGACGATCCTGAGAAATAGAAAGGGATGGATCATGATCATTATGAAATGGACAGATGGCTTTAAAATTTTTACCACTTTTTTGCACTTGCAAATAATGAGATATAACATCGACAATATCTGCATTTGAACGTATTCTGTCTATTTCATTTTGATTGATATGAACCATTGATTTCCCTTCTAGCTTCTATTTATTAGAAACGAATTTCTTTTAAAATCTTTGTACGTACTTCTTCAATACTCATACGTTCCTGAGACATTGTATCACGTTCCCGAATTGTGACGGTTCCATCCTCAAGTGTCTGGTCATCTACTGTAATACAATATGGTGTTCCGATTTCATCCATTCTTCTATAACGCTTACCAATAGAACCCGCATCATCATAAGCAACCTGGAAGTCATAAGATAAAGATTTATAAATTTCCTGAGCTTTTTCGGAATGAGATTTCTTCTTTAATGGGAAGACTGCAGCCTTCACCGGTGCAAGAACTGGATGGAAATGCATAACCACTCTTGTATCACCATTCTCTAATGTTTCTTCATCATATGCATCTGTAAAGAACATAAAGAATAAACGTTCAACACCTACAGCTGGCTCAACTGTATATGGAAGGAATTTTTCATTGGTACTTGGATCGAGGTAAGTTAAATCCTTGCCTGATGCTTCCTGATGCTGGGAAAGATCATAATTTGTACGATCTGCAATCCCCCAAAGTTCCCCCCAACCCCATGGGAACTTATATTCAATATCTGTTGTTGCTTTAGAATAGAAGGATAATTCTTCCTTTTCATGATCTCTGAAACGAAGATTTTCTGAATTACCACCTAAAGAGACAATCCAATCCATGCAGAACTGACGCCAGTATGGGAACCAGTCATCATCTGTACCTGGAGCACAGAAAAACTCCATCTCCATCTGTTCAAATTCTCTTGTACGGAAAATAAAGTTACCTGGAGTAATCTCATTACGGAAAGATTTACCAATCTGACCAATACCAAATGGAAGCTTTTTACGATAAGCACGCTGTACATTCTTGAAATCAACAAACATACCCTGCGCGGTTTCTGGTCTTAAGTAAATTGTACTCTTAGCATCATCTAATGTTCCCTGGAAAGTCTTAAACATTAAATTAAACTGACGAATTGGAGTAAAATCGTGAGCACCACAATCTGGACATGGAATATTATTTTCGCGAATGTAATTTTCCATCTGCTCATTTGTCCAACCTTCACATGTCACTTTACCTTCAGACCAATTCTCAATTAATTGGTCTGCTCTATGACGAGTCTTGCACTGTTTGCAATCCATTAATGGATCAGAAAACCCTTTTAAGTGACCAGAAGCTTCCCAAACTTTTGGATTCATTAAAATAGCTGCCTGAATTTCTACATTGTTTGGATCTTCTTGAATAAACTTTTTTTGCCATGCACGCTTAATATTATCCTTCAACATGACACCATATGGACCAAAATCCCATGTATTACTTAATCCACCATAAATTTCGGAACCTTGAAAAACAAAGCCCGTTGTTTTAGCGTGTGAAACGATTTTATCAAATGTCTTATCCATTTTTTTGATTACCTCCAATTTCTATAATAGCCATTGCAGTATAGCACGTAAAAAAGGCGCATTCAATGCAGAAAGCACCATAAGCCTTTATTTTACCTTAATCTGAAACCTTTGTATACAAAAGAAATGATTTTAATCCAATACCTGCATGTTTTCTCAAAATATCAACCAATATTTCAAGATCTTCTTTTGTCGCTCCCCCGAAATTTTCAACTAAATCGAAATAAGCGAGACCAGCTTTGACTAATAAACGAAATCTCTTCAAACGTTCAACAGGCATTAATTTTTTATGCTTTAAACGGGCACAAGTCTCACACAAGAATCCACCCTCTTCGGAACTAATCGAAGAAACTCTTGTACTTCCACATATCGTACATTCATCCACATCTGGTTCAAAGCCAGACACTTTCATTAAATCAATTAAATATAAAGCAAGAATTGTATCCGTATCTTTTCCTTCATTTAAATAATGAAAAGAAACATCAACAAAATCAAATACTTTTGAAACAAGAAGAAAACTAGCCCCTTCTAACATAAGAGAATCCGTAACCTCTGCAATAACAGAAGCTGCTAAAGAACTTTTTAAATTTTCATGCATATTACGGTAGAGTTGCACAGTATTGGCACCTTTCAAACGAAATATTGTTTTATTTTGTTTATAATCAAAAAGGAATTTTGATTTTGTATATAAAAGTGTATTCCGTGCATTTTTTGAATTCATTTTTCGAATACCAGATGCATGAAAAGCAACCTTTCCATATTCTTTTGTAATAGTTGTCAAAATAACATCATAATCTTTATAATCGACAGAACGAAGAATGAAACAATCACAAAGATCATTCATCTCTTCCTGCACCACCATATCCATATTCAGAAATACGTGCATCCTTCATACGCCAATCATCTTCAATTCGTACAAAAAGATCTAGATATACTTTCTTTCCTAAAAGCTTTTCGATATCTGAACGTGCAGCAGAGCCAATACGTTTTAACATACTACCTTGTTTACCAATCATAATACCCTTTTGACCTTTTTTTTCAACAAGAATTGTAGCCTGAATGAAACAAGCGACTTTTCGGAATTCTTTATTATCAATTCTGACTGCAGAGGCATGAGGAACTTCTTCTTCAGTACATTCTAAAATCTTTTCGCGAATAAGTTCTGCAATTCTAAAGTTTTCTGCGCCATCGGAGATAATTTCAGCAGGATATAACAGACCACCTTCAGGAAGATATTTAGCAGTTGATGTGATTAAATCCTTAAAAGAACGAGTAAATTTAGCAGATAATGGAAAATATTCAACAAAAGAAAAGCGTGACTGCCAAGATAATAAATTTTCCATCACCATTTCTTCTGGCATCTTATCAATTTTATTTAAAATTAAAAATACAGGTAAACCCGAATTTTTTACTGCCTCTAAAACAAACTGGTCACCTTTACCATATGGTACAGAACCATCCACAACTAAATAAATCAAATCGACTCCTTGCATAACATCAAAAGCTTCTTGATTCATTCTTGTTTCAAGTCGAACTTTTGGTTTATGGATTCCAGGCGTATCTGTAAAAATAATTTGAACATCCTCATCTGTATAAATACCACGAATTTCACTACGTGTTGTCTGTGGTTTATCCGAAACAATTGCAATTTTTTCTCCTACTAGAGAATTAATTAATGTACTTTTGCCAGCATTCGGTCTACCGGCTAATGCTACAAATCCACTCTTCATTGAATCACATCCTTCATTGTGAATTGCATTGGAAGCAATTCATTCATATTGGTAATAATTTCTTCTTTCCCATTTGAAAGGTAAATCGGTGTGTCACCTTTTATAAGCTCCGATAAAACTTGTCTACAAATACCACAAGGTGTTGCAATTGTAACACCATCGGAAACGATTGCTAAAGCTGCAATCATTTCTTTTCTATAACCATGGGAATACGCTGCAAATATTGCGGAGCGTTCTGCGCAATTAGTTGCACCATAGGAAGCATTCTCAACATTAACACCCCAGTAAACATTGTCATCTGTTGTTAGAACAGCAGCTCCAACATGATAATTAGAATAAGGAGCATAACTATTTTTCATTGCTGAGAAAGCTTCATTTAATAACTCATCTTTAATCATAAAACCTCCTAAAAGTGCCTAAATAAAATAACCATAGATACAATAAAAGCAGTAATTGAAATAACAAGAACTGCACCAGCAGCAAGATCTTTAATATACTTGATTTGCGGATCAAACTCTAAAGTAAAACGGTCGCATAATCTTTCAATACATGTATTGAACATCTCTGCAGTAATAACTGAACCAATACAGATAAGAACCACAATCCATTCCATACTATCTAGTTTTAATAAAAAACCAAATAATAAAGCAAAGAAAGCTAGAATAAATTGTGTTCGTATTGCACGATCTTTACTTCCAGAAAAAACACCTTCAATGGCAACTTTGAATTTATTTAAAATTTTTTTCATAAGCGAGAAACAATCGGATCTAATATCTTATCTTGCAGAGAAAACATTACTTTTTCATCATCAGTTTTCATGTGATCATAGCCTAAACAATGAAGCATACCATGTGTGAAAAGAAAACAAATCTCTCGTTGGTAAGAATGGCCATATTCACGAGCCTGTCTAGCCGCATAGTCAATATTAATAAAAATATCACCAAGATCTTTTTCTTCATCTGGAATAAAGTCTTCCGAATCATCACGAATAGCAAAACTAATAACATCAGTTGGTCGATCAATACCTCGGTAATCTCGATTAATGGCATGAATCGTTCTAGAACGAACAAATGTAACACTTAATTCAAAATCACTAGGCAAATTTAAAATCGATTCTGCAGACTGAGAAATACGAGTAAACAATTCACTATAAGAATCTAAATTCTGATTTGTTTTATTAAAGATAGTAATTTCCATAATATACACCTACTTTATCAAAATAATTATAAACTAATCAATACAAAGAAAAAAGCCCAGTACCATTAAAGAATACTGAGCAACAGGCCTTGCTGAAGGGAGGGCATGAAAAAAGGAGAGCGATTGCTCTCCGTCC
>CAUWDF010000065.1:0-10262 GCA_963557245.1 uncultured Bulleidia sp. | reverse complement strand
CTATTAGTTTTTGTTCATAAGTTAATTTCATAAAAAAATGAACCCTCCAAGTTGAACTTTAGCTTTGTCCAACTTGAAGAGGTTCACTCTAGATGGGCTTACCTTTTTTTTGTAGAGTCCTTTGCAAAAGAGAGATAAATTATTAAAATCATTTATTGTAGATGAGGTGAATATATGCAACATGAGCATGGTAAAGTGAAAAAAACAGATAAAAGAAAGGCAATAATTTTATCGGTCATTGTCGTTATTGTTATGGCCTTGTGTCTTGGAGTTCTTTATTTATGGGAAAATAAACATTACGATACCGGTGCATCGGGAAATGGGGGAGGAATCGAAGAACCTATTTTGAAGACGGTTGAATACAATGGTGACACCTATCAACAGCGTGATGAATTAGAGACATGGCTGTTCATGGGTGTTGATGTCATGGGAAAGGTATCGAATACGGATACGTTTATTGATGGTGGACAGGCAGATATGCAGTTGTTGATCACTGTAGACAATAAAAATCAAACATGGCAAATGTTACAGTTAAATCGTGATAGCATGATTGAAGTGCCTGTATTAGGCATGACAGGTGAAGAAGTTGGAGCAGAGTTTGAACAGTTAGCCTTAGCGCATTCTTATGGAAATGGAGGCAAGGAAAGTTGTAAGAATGATGTGAAAGCAGTGTCGAATATGTTCGATGGTCAAAAAATTAATGGATATTTAGCTCTTAATATGGAAGGACTTAATATTTTAAATGATATGGTTGGAGGCGTACCGGTAGTAGTGAATGATGACTTCACAATGCTCGATCCAACTCTTGTACAAGGACAAGAAGTCGTATTACAGGGAAGTCAGGCATTGACCTTTGTAAGAGAACGTCAAAATGTTGGCGATGAGACAAATGTTGCACGTATGGCAAGACAGAGAGAATATATGAATTCTTTAAAACAAAAATTAAAAGAACAAGATGAAGAATTTGGTATTCGTGCATATGATGCTCTATCCGAATACACTGTTACAAATATGGGAAGTGGAAATATTACAAACCTATTACAGTGCTTGAAAGACTATCAAGAACGGGATCTTTTGACCATTGATGGCGAAAGCAGGATTGAAAATGATACGAATGCGTATTATCTAAATGAGGATAGTTTAAAACAAGTCATGTTAGAGATGTTTTATGAGAAGGTAAATTGAATGATAGATAATGATCATATGATAAATATCAAATAATTTTAATTGTATGACCATATGCATTGTGCTAATATAAAAAACGTATATAGTCTTGAAAAATGTTAGACGAGTACAAAAGAGATAAAGGAGTCAATAGTAGCGTTTGTGCGGAGACGAACAGCCGCTAGTTGATTGATAACCTGAAATGAAAGAGGTGGAGGTAAGGTTATGAAAAAAGTAGTTTCTTTATTGACTGCTATGACAGTTTCACTTACAGGCGCAACAACTGTAATGGCTGAATGGCATGGTAGTATCACACAGAATGGTGGAGTTCAGATTCCTTCGGGTTCCAATTTTACAACATCAGAAGGCAATACACTGGATCCAAATCTGATTACTGTTCTTCCTGTAGCAGAGGCTGATAGCAATACACAGTCTATTGCGGAAGTTTTGAAGAGCACAGATGTAAATAATGTGACAGAATTCATTGAAAAGTTTGATAATGCAGAAGCAACAATTTCTGCACTGTCTTCTAAGATTGGTGATGTTAATTCTTTAACACCTGTTAACTTATTTGAAATCAAAGTAAATTATGACCTTGCAAAAGGCGAAACAGTCGATGTACCAGTTAAGGTAGATGGTGTTAAGGCAGGCGATGAAGTGGTCGCTTTATACTTCGCTGGAGATGCTACAGCAGCAGTTCCAACAAGTGGTTTTTTTGCTAGAAATGCAGTAAGCCCTGTATCCGCTAGAGCTCTTACAGCAAAAGAAGTTTCTACAGCAGCAGCTACACAGTCTGTATCTGTAGGCACATCTAAGCTTGATGCAAATGGTAATGTTGTCTTAACAGTTTCCGGAACAACACCAGTTATGATTCTGAAGAAGAACACAACAGGAACACAGGGACAGACAAAACCAGAAACAAATGTTGAAACAAATAAGACTCCAGGAACAGGAGATAACTCAAATGTTGCTATTTGGGTAGGCGTTCTTGTTGTTGCAGTTGTAGCTGTTGGTGCAGTTGTTTACTATCGTAAGAAGTCTTCTAAATAATTTATAGAAGTATAGAAAAGCATCCGTGGTTCCGGATGCTTTTTTTGCGGTCGATAAATAAAATGTTCTTATCCTAAGTCGTTTTATAATGATAATTCAATAATTTAGAGTATAATAAAAAACGTATTGTAAAAAGGAGAACATAGTGGGAAGAAAAGAGAAAAAGTCGACTGTTGAACAGTATGATGAAATTGAAAATTTAGGCAGTTCCGAAGATGAAGTAACAATTGATCTTTCAGAGATTTTTTATTTGCTTTGGAAACATGCTACAAAAATTATTCTTTGTCTTGTAGTAGGTTGTGTAGTTGCATTAATGGTTACCGTATTTATGATCACACCACAGTATACCGCTACTTCAAAGATGTACATTCTTTCTTCTGGAAAGAATTCTGTAGTTGACCTTTCTTCTCTGCAGGTTAGTTCACAATTAACAGCAGATTATAAAGAATTGATTACAAGTCGTCCTTTATTAGAAGATGTAATTACGAACTTGAACTTAAAAGATCTCACGGTACGTGATATTGCCAGTATGATTACAATTGATAATCCTGCCGATACACGAATTTTGACAATTAGTGTTCAGTCAGATGATCCAAAGCTTTCTGCTGATATAGCAAATGAGGTCTCAGTTTTGGCAAAAGAATATTTACCAAGAATCATGAATACAGAAGAACCTTCTATTTATGAAAAAGCTGTAGTTCCACAATCTAAGTCCTCCCCAAGTACAACAAAGAATACATTGCTTGGTGGAATTGGTTTAGCAGGTCTCTATGTTATCATATTGATTGTACGTTATGTAATGAATGATACATTTACAACTCCAGAAGATATAAGCCGTTATTTCGGTATCCAGCCATTAGCAGCGATTCCAGAAAACAGAAAAAATAAACGAAAGAAAACAAAAAAGGGAGGTAAGAAATAATGAAGACATTAGAAATTAATAATCTTCCTACTTTACCTTTTGATGTCTCGGAAGCAATCAATCAGCTTCGTGTCAATTTGAGCTTTACAGGTTCCGATATGAAAGTGATTATGGTCACGAGTTCTTTACCAAATGAAGGTAAATCATTTGTTTCAATTAATTTATGGAGATCTTTGGCAAGTGTTGGTAAGAGAGTCTTGTTATTAGATTGTGACTTACGTATGTCAGAATTGGTCTCTCGTTTAGATGTACGAGCTTCTGGTAACTTTGTAGGTACTGCACATGTTCTTTCGGGACAAGCCGATTTTGCAGATGTTATCTATAGAACAAATATTCCTAATGGTTATATTCTTCCAGTAACAACTTTTGTTTCCGATCCAACGATTCTTCTTGAAAATAATCGTTTCAGTGTTTTGATGGATAGTTGTCGCGAAACATTTGACTACGTTATTGTTGATACCCCACCTTTAGGAAGTGTATCTGATGCACTTCGCATTTCGACAAAGTGTGATGGTTCTGTACTTGTTGTAAGAAGCGGTTTTACAAAAAAGAGAATTGTTAATGATTCTGTACAAGCTTTAAAGAGAGCCAATGTATCCTTACTTGGTATTGTATTGAATCGAGTGGATACAAGTAAGAAATCTTCTTCCTATTACTACAAAGATTATGCTAAGTATGGGGCAGAATACTATCAATCAAAGGAAAAGAATAAGCATAACTAAAGCATCGTGGACACGATGCTTTCCTTTATAATAAGATTATGAAAAAAATCGAGTGGAATTTTATTGTATCTATTATATTTGTGATTCTGTTTGGGCTAAGTTTTGCGTGTGAAGGGATGGTTGTTCATTCATTGTCTGATTGGTCGGTCGGAAGAGCCTATGTCTTGCGAATGAACGATGCCATCTATGCGGATTATGAGGATATGGATATCGATGTTGCGGTCGACTTACAAGAGAAGATGTTAAAAGAAAAATCCATTCGTAAAATGACAGGTACTGTTTTGGGTGGATTGGCAGAAGATGTGTTTTTTCAAAGAGCGTTTGAAAGAATCAATACCAAAAAAATACAGGATAAAATTGTGTCAGAATCGATTTCTATGATCCATCGGACATATGGTAAGAAGCTAGATGTGACTCCAGTTATGAAAGAGGCCTTACAGAAAGAAGTTGCGAGTGCAACAGATGCTTTGGAGATGTATGTTGCCTCCATTCCTATGACATCAACTGTGAAGATTGCGTTGATTTTATATTTCATAGTAACGAATCCGGCATTTCGTATTCTGTTAGGAATCTGTATTCTTTATATTTGGTATACGGAAGCAAAAAAGGAATCATTACATAAAATGGCAAAAAGGATTGGAAATACATGTGTTGTATCTGGTCTTCTTGTTTCGGGTACCGGAATTTTATTACGTATCGTAGCAGCGATGTTTACGAATCGGTTTGTTGGCCGTACCGTAACTCTAGATTGTGGAAATTTTTATCTTTATGGTATTGAGCTATTGGTTGTTGGAATTCTATTGCATATGTGGAAAAGAGATAGCATAATCCTACATTTTTCACATAATGGTATGATATAATCACTAAAAATGGAGGACCTTTATGCCGAAAGTATTAAGAATTAATAGTAATGTTGTCACGATTGGTTATCCAAATGGAAAGCTTGAAGATCACGATATACGCGAGTTTAATTATACGCCTTCCATTAATGATATTGTTCGTGTTTATGGTACGGATATGCCGATTATTACGAAAGATGATCATGCCGATGATGGGTATGATCAGACTTCTTATGCGGAGCATAATACATATAACTATTATGAGTCACCAACAGATCAGGATGATGTCTATGGTAAGAAAGTGAATCGTATCGTCTATGTCCTCTTCTGTTTCTTTTTAGGGGATTTTGGTGTACATGAGTTCTATGCTGGACATGTTGGTGCTGGTATTTTAAGTATTGTATTCTTTTGGACGGGTATTCCACAAATTATCGCTATTTTTAAGGGAATCAGTGCTCTGTTCAAAAAAGGTGATGCATACGGTAATATTATTGTTTAAAGAAATATTGGATTTGCGGAGCAAATCCTTTTTTTTTTATGTGTATATGTTCTTTATGGAAGAAAGAATATGTAAACGATGTGGAAATAGTAATCCAGAATATTTTTATAAAGGTGGAAAAGGTTGGTATTGTCGAAAATGTATTTCATTTGGAAGAGCGATGTTAGAAGAAGAATGTACCAAAGAAGCATTATCGGTACCACAGCATGTGGAGAATTATCACTTAAAATATCCTTTGACTCCAAAACAACTTGACATAACGGTTCGTTGTATTGAAGAAATACAGAAAAAAGATGTATTAGTACATGCGGTCTGCGGAGCAGGTAAGACAGAAATCATGGTTGGTGTAATTGGTTGGTTCTTAAAAAGACATAAGAAAGTTTGTTTTGCGATTGCGAGAAGACAAGTTGTGTTAGAAGTTGCAGAGCGTCTACAACAATATTTTAGTGAGGCGAAAGTCATAGCGGTATGTGGAGGACATACCGATGTTCTAGATGGTGATCTCATTGTGGCGACATGTCATCAATTATTTCGTTATACTGGACAGTTCGATCTTTTGATATTAGATGAACCAGACGCTTTCCCTTTTCGAGGAAATGAGGTGCTTTTTGGAATTGCAATGGGAGCCTGCAGAGGTCATGTCATCTATCTTACGGCAACTCCAGATGCTTATCTGCAGAAGAGGTGCAAAGATGGAAGTCTTGTCCATTTGACCCTATATGAGCGGCCACACGCAAAACCAATACCAGTACCGAGAATATATGTAGGGCCTACGCTTTTGTTGCTTTTAAAGCTTATAAAGTGGCTAGATATCCATTCTAAGCATCCTCGTATGGTTTTTGTGCCAAGTATACGTCTTGCAGAGTCTCTTTATCGTCTGTTATTAAAAAGAGGAGGATGTTATCGGGTTACGAGCAAACAAGAAGATCGAGATGAAATTGTGGAAAAATTCCGCAAGGAAGAACATGGGATAATTATCGCAACTACGGTATTAGAAAGAGGTGTCACAGTACCACATGCAGATGTATGCGTGTATCAGGCGGATAGTCATTCGTTTGATGAAGCAGGTCTCGTGCAGATGGCGGGGAGAGCAGGCAGAGCTTTTGATGATCCATATGGAGATGTTTTGTTTTTATGTCGAGAGAAGAGTTCGATGTGTAATCGTTGTCGTAAACAATTATTAAAGGCGAATGATACACTATGAGATGCTTATATTGTGATAAAGAACTTGGACAAGGAAGTTTACGAGATATTTTTATAGGAGAAGATCCTTTGTGCTATGCTTGTCGGAAGAAATGGCAGAAAGAACCCATTCATTTTTTACTGGAGGGGATAGAAGTGGATGCGGACTATCTATATGAAGAAGCGTTCTCTTCTTGTTTGATTCAATATAAAGAGTGTTATGATGAGGCTTTCAAAGATGCTTTTCTATTTGAGGTGAAGAAGAAACTGCGGAGAAGATATAGAGGTTATACATTATGTATGATGCCTAGTTCACAACATAAGTATGAAGAAAGAGGATTTTCTCATCTTTATGAGATGTTCCGATGCATAGGTCTTCCGATATTAGAACCATTTGTTAAAGCAAGTGATATATCGCAAAAGGGAAAAGGTAAAAAGAATCGTATGGATATGAAGGATGCCATTCGTTGCACGCAGTCATTGCCGGAGAAGATCGTATTATGTGATGATACGATTACGACGGGTGCGACACTATGTGGTGCTCTTTCGCAGATAGATAGACAAAAGCATAAGATTCGAATCTATTGTGTAAGTGCAAACCGTAAGTGGTACGATAAATTACAAGAACAAAATTTTGAGAAATGTCCTAAATGCAGCATTCGATGATATTTGTAAAAATATTTTTTCTTTTTACGAACCGGAGATGGGGCTATAATTGAACAGGACTCGAAACTAAATAAGCCTATAAATGGGCTTTTTATTTTGAGGGAAAGGGGGCTGCATCATGCAGTTATTAATTCATATTACGAATCATGAAGAGTCAGTGACTCCAATCATGCAGAAAATGATGGAGGCTGGTATTCATGGCGCATCGGTAGTGGATTGTGAGGGTATGCTCGCATCCGTAAATGCAGATAGTGTCAATGCGCCAACCATCTTCGGGGGACTACGCCAGTTTGTGAATCCTGAACGTCCACAAAATAAGCTCATTCTTGTTGTGTTAAAGGATGAACAGGTGCAGACAGCTGTAGATATTGTTCATGAAGTATCAGGTGATTTGAAATTACCGAATACGGGTGTATTATTCGCATTACCTGTAACACGTTGGGAAGGTGTGGCGGATACTAAATGAGCATATTATTATATTTAGCGATTGCGATGGCAGCAGGTCTGCTTTTTACTCGTCTTACCCGTTTGCTTCACTTGCCGAATGTAACAGCTTATTTGATTGCCGGTGTATTGATAGGGCCGGGCGTATTGAATGTTGTAAATCAAAGTGCAATTGATTCATTATCTTTAATTACTTCGGTGGCATTAGGTTTTATTGCGTTTTCTATTGGCGATCAGTTCAAGTTATCGACATTGAAACAGATTGGTAAACCAGCTCTTATCATTACAGCACTAGAATCAGTTGGTGCAGTTATCTTAGTAGATGTTGTTACTTTAGCGTTCGGTTTTCCACCAGCATTATGTGTTACGTTAGGTGCTTTAGCAGCTTCGACAGCACCGGCTGCGACATTGATGATCGTTCGTCAGTATAAAGCGGAAGGTCCGCTCACACAGATGTTATTACCAGTTGTTGCAGCTGATGATGCGACGGGGCTAATTGCATATTCGATTTCAATTAATATAGCAATTGCACTTGCCAATCATCAAGCGATGAATTTTAGGGATACTTTCTTGATTCCATTAGGACAAATTGCTTTAGCGCTTGTGATTGGAGCTGTATTTGGATTTTTGGTTGCATTATCTCATCGTTATTTTCGTTCTCATACGAACAGACTTTCGATTTGTCTGGGGGCTGTATTAGCTTGTGTAGCATTAGCGGATATATTGGATCTTTCTGCGTTACTTATGTGCATGGCAGTAGGGGCAGTATATGTGAATTTAAGAGAGGATGCAGAGAAGATATTAGTTTCTGTTGATGATTGGACGTATCCATTGTTCATGTTATTCTTTGTTATTTCGGGTTCTTCTTTGGATTTAGCAGCTTTACCAAAAGTAGGTATGTTGGGTATTGTCTATATTCTGACAAGATTTGCAGGTAAGTGGATTGGATCTTACCTTGGCGCTGCTATGACAAAGCAACCAAAAGTTGTGAAAGAAAATATTGGTTTTGCTTTGATGCCACAAGCGGGTGTTGCTATCGGAATGGCGACATTGGCTTTGAAACAGTTACCAGGATATGGTGTACAGGTTCAGACGGTTATTTTAGCTGCGACATTGGTATATGAATTAGTTGGTCCTTTAGCTTCGAAGTTTGCTTTACAAAGAGCTGGAGAAATTCATTCGAATTAATGCGTTATGGGTGACTATAGGAATAGCCACCTTTTTCTGATGCTTATAAAAAGGTTTATTTTAAAGCTTTTTCGATATAATACAGATATGACAGAAAAAATTGATTTAGTTAAGAAGTTACAGAGTAATGAAGATATTTCATTTAAAGAGAGAATGAGTATTGTTTACAATCTATCGATTCCGAGTATTCTTGCACAGGTATCAGAGATTGTGATGCAATATATAGACGCAGCGATGGTTGGTGTCCTGGGAGCTCAAGCAAGTGCTGCAATCGGTCTGGTTTCGACTTCGACTTGGTTATTTGGAGGAATTATAGCAGGAGTTACCATGGGTTTCTCGGTTCAGGTCGCACAGGCAATTGGTTCAGGTAAAGAAGATCGATCACGACGAATCTTTAAGGAATCTATCCTTGCAAGTTTTTTGATGTCAGTTGTATTTGGATTTGTTGGCGCAATGGTATCAAGCTCTTTGCCTAGATGGTTAGGGGCGGACGTCTCGTTATGGAAAGATGCGACCGATTATTTCTTATTCTTTGCTTTGTTCTTACCGGCACGTATGTTACAACGCTTAGGTGTTACGATGTTACAATGCATTGGTAATATGAAAATATCGAGTATATTCTCGGGTTTGATGTGTCTATTAGATGTTATTTTTAATTATTTCCTTATTTTCCCATCAAGAAGAATCTCATTCTTTGGAATAGAAATATGGATGCCAGGTGCTGGCCTAGGTGTTCTTGGGGCACAGTTAGGAACTTCTTTTGCAGTTGTTGTATGTATGGTTCTGTGCTTGTGGTATGCAGCAGTCAAAGAAGAGGGCTTATGTTTGAAAGGAGTGCATGGTAGCTGGCTTCCTTCTAAAGAAGTTATGAGAGATGCTTTCCGTATTGGTTTTCCGATGGTATTAGAACAGACAGCAACAACAGGAGCACAAGTTGTATCGACGCGTATTGTTGCTCCACTTGGTACGGTTGCAATTGCGGCGAACTCTTTTGCCGTTACGGCAGAGTCAATCTGTTATATGCCTGGATTTGGTGTAGCGAATGCTGCTACGACTATGGTAGGGCAGGCAGTAGGTGCTAGAAGAAAAGATATGGCGAATTCTTTTGCTTGGTTGACTACTTTTACTGGTATGGTGATTATGAGCCTTACAGCGATAGTTATGTTCTTCTTATGCCCATATATTTTTGCTTTTTTGACACCAGATCTTGAAGTTCAGGTGTTAGGTGTAGAGGTATTACGAATTGAGCTATTTGCAGAGCCGTTCTTTGCGGCAAGTATTGTAGCTACAGGAGCGTTGCGTGGAGCTGGTGATACTCTTGTTCCAGGGGTTATGAATCTTGTTAGTATTTGGGGCGTACGTATCACTTTGGCTTTTGTATTGACAAAGGTGATTGGACTGAATGGTGCCTGGATTGCTATGGCATTAGAATTGACTGTACGTGGAATACTATTCTTGATACGTTTGAAACGTGGCAAGTGGTTAGAGACTATAAATTAAGAAAAGAAGCGTTAGATCGCTTCTTTTTTGATTTAGTAATTTGTCAAATTAAGTGCAACATCTAATGTGAGTTTATAATTTCGTTT
>CAUWDF010000064.1:0-10392 GCA_963557245.1 uncultured Bulleidia sp. | reverse complement strand
TTCATGGACTTTTATTTTTTATAAGTGTTGCACTTAAAATGATAATTCATCAAAAATAAAAAAGCTTTTTGAATCATCATATAACAGAAAGGTATATCTTATGTTTCGAAGAATATGGTATCACCTAAGGTATATGGCAAATACCTTCTTTCAGCATATTTTTATGTATACATTGTTGTTGTTCTTCTTTTTTAGTTCTTTATTAATCATACAGTTATCGGATGTATTCGATATAGTTCTCTCACAGAGTTCGGATATGAATATATCTGTATATTCTTCGATTACGTATCCACCACAGAGTTTCTATTTAGAAAAAGATTATATTCAAAAAGAAGATCAATATATCAATTGTATTCAACCAATAATTGCGACTATACACCTAATGAATCATATAAATATAAAGTATATATCAACCAAGTATTTCATTTACCCCAAATTTTCCACTAAAACCAGTCAAGTATCAAGAAAATGGGAAGCATCTATATTATGTAGCAAACCAAAATGATAACATCCTTCATACAAATGATGAATTGTTTGATCTCTCTACAATGTATGATTGTACTTTCAAAGGAATTACAAATAGTCATACAGAAGCGGTACGTAAGAATAAATTACTATTGGACAGTGATGGAAAAAAGTCCTTTTTAACACAACAAGAAATTGATAATGGAGAGATGGTCTGCTTTGTACCAAATAAACTATTAGGATCTTGGATTGATAATCAAACAGGAGTGTCACAAGAAAGTGATACCTTTACTCTCTCTACAGCAATCTTGGATGATGTAGGAAATGTAATCGATTATAGAGAATGGAATTTAAAAGTAGTAGGTACCTATCTATTTAATGGAGGAAATTTCGCTATATCGAATGCGGATGGTTCTTCCGAAGTGCCTATTTATATGCCATTAAATACATTGTAGACGATACGTAAAGAAGCGATAGACTTCCAAAATCAAAATAATCCGAACTGGTTAGAAAATATACAAATGAAAGGAATGATCAGTAATGTTCATCCCGTAATGTTCGAAATGCATGATTTAGAATCTGCTAAGAATATGATCAAAAATATACAGGATTTACCAGAATATCAAAATGGAGAAATCAAGATTCATTCTACATTAGCAGAATATGTTCCTGTATTAAGTTCCATTTATTCTGTTACATCTTCTTTTGGGATGTTAGCTTGTATTGTGGCATTTATTACTTTGCTATTTACTTCAGTCCGTGTATCTATTGTTTAAAAGAACGTAAAGAAATTATATTATTACTTTCATTAGGTGAAAAAAAGAAACATTTGATCATACAGGCAGCTATAGAAGTAGGGGTACAGCTGGTTGTCAGTCTTATGATCTCGTTGCCGTTGGCTTTGATAGGAGTAAGAAGGTTTGGGGTATGGTTATTTGATTTAAGTGTCAGTGATCGGAATTCGATATTAGCGGATTCCCTTCGTTATTCCTTTAGTACGAACGATATCACGATTACCTATGAACAGATACAGTCTTGGTTAAAAGTTACACCTGAAATGTTATGGATATTAGGTGGTTTGATTGTTCTGATCTTATTAATATGTATATTTATCAGTTATAAGATGATCCACCGTTTTCATCCAAGAGAGAGAATGGCAGGCGAAGATTGATATGAATAAGAAAATAAGAACAATCTAAAGAGACTCTTTGAAACATAAAAAGAGTGATTATTTATATTATATTTTTATTGTATTTATCAGTACGATTATTTTATCGATGTCATTCTTCTTTGCTGGCGGAGAAGTAGTAGAAAAAAGTTTAGCGAATTCTCTAGATTTAAGTATGTCATATAAAGATGATCATTATTTTTCCGATACATCTAGTCAGAATTTATATGAAAAGAAGCCAAAGTTATATCAGAAAGTCACAGATATGTTCATACAAGATATAGAGGAACTATGTAAGGATACAAATGTGAACTATGCGAACTATAGTCTACTAATGAATGTGTATATTCCAGAACAAGATACTTGTGTGAATGATAATTTATATAGAATACGAGATAAGAACTATTTCGAAAGAAATGAAATTCAATTAGAAGATTGTAGTGCAGAAGATTTAGCAGTCGATACGGTTATTTTGCCAGATCGAATGAAAAAACAAAAAATTTCAATTGGAAGTATATATTCAATTCAAGATTCTACAAGGATAGAGTCTAAGAAAAAAGATTTAACAGTCATTGATTTTTATAAGAATGAACAATGGGGAAAAGAGGATGTATTATCCAAATATATGCCAGCCATTGTGACAAATGATACGATTCTGTCTATTCTTAAAGAAAATATTCGTTTCTATGGCTGTAAAGATACAGAAGCTAGCTTTGGTATTGAACCTATAAAGATTACGTATATATCTTTTCAAGCAAAAGATATAGATGGCTATAATGAATTTGTAGGTAAGTTAAATGCATTCTCATTAGAAGAGAATCGAAAATTTGCTAAAACATTAAGCGATACTGTTAATGATGGTTCTTTAGGATTACAGGCAAATGTAAGTCGTTTTGGTTCTGTATTAAAGTCCATTCAAAGAGTCAAGATACTTTATGAAGTGATCTTTGTAGGTATCTGGACATTATTATTGGTCGCAATGTTCAGATTTATTTCTTTCTTGCAGAAGAAGAATGCGATGGAGATAGGAATCCGTAAAGCTTTAGGAGAAAGAAAGAGAAAGACAATCGGATTTTATATTCGTTATTATGTATATCCAGCTATTCCTGTATTAATAATAGGAGATGTATGTGGGTATTTTTTTGCCAATGTCATAAGTTATAAAATATCGAGCAATCATTTAGAGATTCAGAAACAAATGCAGAATATTATAGGAAATATAAATGGTTTCAAAGATAGTCTTGTATTTGAAGTCGGTTCTATGGTGAGAGTAATGATGGTGTCGGTGGTTGTAGCTATTTTAATGATTGTTGTAATCGGTGGTAGTGTTTGGATTTCTACGTCTTTGATTCAGAAACAAAATATTCGTAAACAGATGTGAGGAGAACTCTATGAGTGATGTCATTTTAGAAATAAAAGATCTATCCTATCAGTATCAAGATGGAGATCATATAAGAGTGATATTTGATCATATTTCTTTTACTTTTGAAAAAGGGAAATTCTATAGTATCACAGGGGAATCTGGTTCTGGTAAAACAACATTCTTATATTGTGTTGGCGGTCTAGATGAAAAGTATCGTGGTAATATCCTTTTTGAAGGAAAAGAATTGCGTATGATAGGCTTAGAAAATTATCGTCGCAATGGGGTATCTATGGTCTATCATAACTATAATTTAATTCCTTATCTATCTCCATTACAGAATATGTATCTTGCAGCAGATATTACCGATAAGCGAAAAGAGATTAGCCGAAAAGAATGTCTCTCTATTTTAAATGCATTAGGTATTGATCGTACAAAGGCATTACGTAAAACTTCCTCTCTTTCGGGCGGAGAACAACAACGTGTTGCCATTGGTAGAGCAATCACGATGAATACTTCTTTGATTGTGGCAGATGAACCGACCGGTAACTTAGATGAAGAATCTGGACTACAGGTCATGGAAACATTCCGCCAATTAACGAAAAGTGGCAAGACAGTTATCATGGTCACACATAATAAAGAATTAGCTAAGATGTGTGATGTGCATCTTTATATTGATCGAACAAATAAGAAGTTATATGTCGCAGAATGAAGATAAAGGATAGATGGTCGTCTATCCTTTAAAACGCGATAAATGTAATAGATAAGATAATCAAGGGATGGATTTTGTATGTTTAAGAAAAAGGCGGCAGAACCAAACTGGGGATATATAGGAAACATGTATAGAATACAAAATAGATTATCGGAATCCTTGTGGTAGTAGCGGTCGTACGAGGGGAGTATAGGATTCATTATATTGTGGAAGAAAAGTATATGTTCAGTTTAAGAGATCTTGCAGTGTATGGAGTGAGGTTTCAAAATAGAGCAGATGGTGTTAATAATGAATCATTCCAAGAATGTCTCAGAGATTCTGATTGGGATATTTTGCAAAAAGAAGAGGCAGAATATGCGATTGAACATTTAGAGGAAGAGTGATTTTATTTTTAGAGTAAATGAGCTATTCTTATTAAAAGAAATATATTTTTAGGAGGAAGGTAATGTCTAAATCAACTGTATATTATACAGATTTTCGTTGCCCTGTAGGCACAAGTCAGTTAGAGAAGTTACGTCGCTTATGTATTGCGGCAGGAATCCGTAATATTGATATGGACGGAAAGTTTGTAGCAATTAAGATGCATTTTGGGGAGCTTGGTAATATGGCATTCTTACGTCCAAACTATGCCAAAGTAATTGCAGATTTATGTAAGGAACAAGGTGGTAAGCCTTTCTTAACAGACTGTAATACGTTATATCCTGGTAGTCGTAAAAATGCATTGGAACATTTAGATTGTGCCAATCTGAATGGTTTCAATACTGTTACAACAGGTTGCCAGATTCTGATTGCGGATGGATTACGTGGTACTGATGAAGTAGAAGTACCTGTGGAAAATGTGGAATATTGTCCAAGACCAAAGATCGGTAGAGCTATCATGGATGCAGATGTATTTATCAGTCTTTCGCATTTTAAAGGGCATGAATCCACTGGATTTGGTGGTGCTATCAAAAATATCGGTATGGGATGTGGAAGCCGTGCTGGTAAAATGGAACAACATAAGAGTGGAAAACCGGAAATCGATACAGAGAAGTGTAGAGGATGTCGGCGCTGTGCAAGTGAGTGTGGTAGTGATGCAATCCATTATGAGAATAATAAAGCTGTTATTGATTATGATCTTTGCAAAGGTTGTGGACGTTGTATCGGTGCTTGTGGATATGATGCGGTTGTGAATGAGAATGACTGTGCAAATGAGTTATTAGATCGAAGAATGGCAGAATATGCGATGGCAGTCTGTCAGAACCGTCCATGTTTCCACATTGCATTAGTAAAAGATATCAGTCCGAACTGTGATTGTCATGGCGAAAATGATTCTCCAATCTTACCAGATATTGGTATGTTTGCAAGTTTTGATCCAGTTGCATTAGATCAAGCATGTGCAGATGCTTGCTTAAAGGCAGAACCAATTCGAAATAGTCAATTAGGAGATAATCTTGCTTCTCCTGACTGGCATTGTCACCATGATCATTTTAAAGATTCACGACCAGCTAGTGAATGGAAAGCAGCTTTGGAACAGGGAGAAAAAGTTGGTCTTGGTACAAGAGAATACGAATTAAAGAAGATTGGCTAATTTGAGGTAGATTATGAAGTGGGCAGTCATTGCTTCGTGGAGTGCGGCAATGGATGGAGCTAAAAAAATTGCCGAGCTGCTCGAACAAGGAGAAGAATATGATATTGCTGCAATGATCGGTGCTACCATTGTGGAAGATGATCCACTTTGTAGTGCTGCAGGTCTTGGAAGCCTCCCAGATGCAGCAGGAAGAGTACAGTTGGAAGCAGGCTTTATGGATGGAAATACATTACGCTTTGGAGCAGTGGCGGATTTAGAAGGCTATCGTTCCCCAATCCGTATCGCTTGCTCTTTGGCGAAGCGTCACGATAATACTTTTTTAACTGGACAAGGAGCGAGCGAATATGCGAAGAATAATGGGTTTGAGCAACGAAATAATCTGACAGAGGAAGCTTCTGCTATCTATGAACAAGAAAGAAAGCGTGGTGGCAAGAAGCATGTCAGTGGAGGGCTTGGCAACATTAGTTTTCTTGTGAAAGATATTCGTGGCTCTTTTTGTGCAGCTACAACTGCTTCTGGACTATTTTTGAAAGAGGCAGGAAGTATCGGTAGTTCACCTTTGCCAGGAGCAGGATATTATGCAGATAGTGATATTGGTGCTGCTGCATCGACTGGAACAGGCAATGAAGTGAATAAAGGGGTTCGTTCTATTTTAGCAGTTACTTATATGAAGATGGGTTATTCTGCCCAAGAGGCTGTGGATAAAGCGGTCCTTGAATTAGATGAACAACTTTTAAGAAGGACTGGAAGAGCGTATCCGGTTAGTCTGATTGCATTAGACAGAGATGGTAATTTTGGTGTTGCGACAAATGTTCCATACACCTTTGTGTATGGTTCGGATGTATGCCCAGTAAGCTTATATGAAGCATTACCTTCGGAAGAGGGAACGATGATTCATGCTGTCCATAGGAATCTATAAAACAGAAAAAAGAATCTCGTTTATCCGAGATTCTTTTTTGCGTTATGCCTGTTCTAATTTTGAGGATTTATGGAAGAATAAGATACCGATAATAAATAGAATTGCTAAGGTAGCAACAGCAATATTCACACTATTCGTAAGCGATACGGTAATACCAACCAGAGTTGTTCCCATAAAGGCTGCACCTTTTCCACAGATATCGTAGAGACCGAAATACTCTCCTGAAGCTTCGGCTGGAATAATCTGTGCATAGTAGGAACGGGACAGCGCCTGAATGGCACCTTGGAACATACCTACAACAAATGCCATGATTCCAAATTGCCACAATGTCTTCATAAATAGAGCATAGATAGCAACAGCGAAATAACCAAGAATACAGATGTTGATAAGGCGTACAGAAGAATATTTCTGTGATAACTTACCAAAGATTGTAGCGAATATAAAGGCAACGACCTGTGTCAACAATAGGATGACCAATAGACCAACTTGATTCAGTCCTAAGGCTGTACCAATTGCGACTGCCTCATCGATAATTGTATAAACACCATCAATATAGAAGAAAAATCCAAGTAAGAAGAAGAATACTTTCTTTTCTTTGAAATACATATTTTTCAATGTTCTACCAAGTCTTACAAAGCTTGTACGGATTTTTCCTTTATGATTTTCTACATAATATTTCTGCTTATAATTTTTTAATAAAGGAATCGTGACACATAACCACCATACAGCAATAATGAGGAACGCTCCTGCTATCGAAAGTTTTTCTGGAATGATTCCAACAAAATCCGGACTACCTAATACATATAAGATAAGAGCCGCTAAAAATGGAATACAAGAGCCTAAATATCCCCAAGCATAGCCTTGTGAAGATACAATGTCCATTCTTTCTGGTGTTGTGACGTCTGGTAACATCGAATCATAGAAAACGAGGGAAGATTGGTAACATACTTTTGCAATGACATAGGTGACAAGATAGAGTGACCAGTTTGGTACGACTCCGAGTAAGACACAACCGATAATGCCAATGAACAGTACGGTTATAAACATTGGTTTCTTAAAGTTCTTGTTATCCGCAATGGCGCCACAGATTGGACCGAGGAACGCAACGACGATCGTAGCGATACTAGTTGCATAGCTCCAATAAGCAAGGTACTGACTGTCGCTCATGCCTGCATTCATGGCGAGTGTGTTGAACCAAATTGGGATGATCGTAGAGATCATCATGGTGAAAGCAGAATTGCCGATATCATAGTAGATCCAGCTCTTCTCAAGTTTGTTGAAGTTTTTAAACATAATCCTTACCCCTAACTAATTATTATTATCCTTTATGAAATGAAAAATCGCTATATCGAAACAATGATATTTATGTAAAATATGAATAAAATTCACAAATTTATACAAAATAAGCATTTAGGTTAGGTTATAAAAAGAAAAGGATTGGCATTCAATTTTTAACATACGTACAATAAAGATAGGATAAATAGATGGAGGTCAATTATGACAGAAGTTAAAGTATGGGCACATCGAGGTGCGAGTGGACAATTACCAGAAAATACACTTCCTGCTTTTCAAAGAGCGGTAGAACTTGGGGCAGATGGAGTTGAACTTGATATTCAGCTGACAAAAGATGGAGAGATGGTCGTCATTCATGATGAAAGAATCGATCGTACAGGAAGTGGAAAAGGTTGGGTCAAAGATTATACGTTAGCAGAATTGAAAGAGATGAATTTTGCATATGATCATCCGGAAATGGGAAAAGTTGAGATTCCAACTATGAAGGAAGTGTATGAATTATTAAAACCAACAAATCTTACAATTAATATCGAATTAAAGACAGGTATCTTTGATTATGAGGGAATCGAAGAAAAAATAATTACTTTGACAAAAGAAGAGGGAATGGAAGAACGTGTCATTTATTCTTCTTTTAATCATTATTCTATTTTGAAGATTCAACAGTTGAATCCATATGCAAAGACTGCATTCTTATATAGTGATGGAACATTGGATATGCCAGAATATGGGAAAGCGCATAGGGTGGATGCGTTACATCCAGCACTCTATAATTTACGTATGCCAGGTTTTGTACAGAAGACAAAAGAATTTGGACTTTCTGTCAATGTATGGACTGTCAATACGCCAGAATTTGTTCAGGTCTGTCTTGCGGCTGGAGTAGATGCTATTATTTCTAACTATCCTGATATGGTTCGTAAAGTGATTGAGGAAACAAAGAAATGACGCCGGAATATAAATCTTTTGTGACAGATACACTGCGTCCTTGGCTTCAGGAACATATCGAAGAAGGGGATTTTCATAGTAAGGATGGTATACGGATTCATTATTATGAGTCGTTAAATCCCCATGAGAAAGCGTCTATTGTCATGGTCCATGGATTTTGTGAGTTCTTTGGAAAGTATCATGAGACCGCAATGCGTTTTTATGAAGCAGGATATTCCATCTTCTTTCTTGAATTAAGAGGATATGGGAAAAGTGAACGTACAGAAGAATTTTTAGATGAACGTGTTTATGTGGATAGTTTTGATGAATATGTAGAAGATCTACATTCTTTTGTGGAAGAAATTGTAAAAAAGAAAGCGCAGACTGATCGATATTTCTTATTTTCGCATTCGATGGGTGGGGCTGTATCTACACTGTATTTGGAAGAATATCCAGAAACATTTAAATGCTGTGTTTTATCTTCCCCCATGCTACAAGTCAATTATGGAAATATACCAGATCTGGCTGTGGATGCGTTAGCAGTCTATTCGAAAGTGAAAGAAATCAATACAGATTATGCGCCTGGACAAGGTTCGTTCTCTGGAGAACCAGATTTTGAAGGATCTTGTTGCATGGATGAAGATCGTTATGCGTATCAGTTCGCTTTACGAAAGGCAGATCGTCGTTATCAGACGTGGGGCGGAACCTGGGCTTGGGTCAGAGCTGCAAAAGACGGTTCGGAAAAAGCTCGAAAGTATGCCTATAAAGTAAAGACACCTATATTATTGTGTCAAGCTGGAAAAGATTCTATGGTTCGTCTTCAAGGGCAGAATGAATTTGATCGCAATTGTAGTGCCGTTACCTTGATTTGTTTCCAAGAAGCAAAACATGAATTATTCAATGCGACAAAAGAGATTCGTGAAGAGTATTACAAAGCAGTACTAACCTATTTTAAGGCATATGAATAAAAAATAAGACCGTATGAGAATACGGTCTTTTCTGTTAAAACACACAAAAAAAGTACTCATTTCTGAGTGCTTTTTTAGGAGCGAGTGAGCAGAATTGAACTGCCGTGTCCACCTTGGCAAGGTGGCGTTCTACCATTGAACTACACTCGCAAATGGCGGTTCTGACGAGATTCGAACTCGCGATCTTCTCCGTGACAGGGAGACGAGATAAACCACTACTCCACAGAACCATGTATGGCGAGGAAAGAGGGATTTGAACCCTCGCGCCGGTTTCCCGACCTATGCCCTTAGCAGGGGCACCTCTTCGGCCTCTTGAGTATTTCCTCAACAGTCTGCCAAGTGCATTACTTTGTTAGGGAGTTGTTACTTCCTTAGCGCCTATTTAATATATCATGGTATTTTAAATTGTGCAAGTAAAAACATAATAATTCTATAAGAAAATAGAATATAGATTTAACATACATAGAAAAATACAGGAAGGGGAATCGAATTGTAAAAGAAAACACAAAAAAAGCACTCAGAAATGAGTGCTTTTTTAGGAGCGAGTGAGCAGAATTGAACTGCCGTGTCCACCTTGGCAAGGTGGCGTTCTACCATTGAACTACACTCGCAAATGGCGGTTCTGACGAGATTCGAACTCGCGATCTTCTCCGTGACAGGGAGACGAGATAAACCACTACTCCACAGAACCATGTATGGCGAGGAAAGAGGGATTTGAACCCTCGCGCCGGTTTCCCGACCTATGCCCTTAGCAGGGGCACCTCTTCGGCCTCTTGAGTATTTCCTCAACAGTCTGCCAAGCGCATTACTTTGTAAGGAAGCTGTTACTTCCTAAAAGCTTATTTAATATATCATGGTATTTTGTAATCGACAAGTGTTTTTTTGCTTTTTTTGTAGTTTTTTTATATCAGCTTCATAAAATCAAGAAAATATTGGCTTACAATATTCGCTTTTCCTTTTATGAAAGTAATTTGTCAAATTAAGTGCAACATCTAATGTGAGTTTATAATTTCGTT
>CAUWDF010000063.1:0-10536 GCA_963557245.1 uncultured Bulleidia sp. | reverse complement strand
GACATTTTATTTTGATGATTATTTTAGTGACTGTTATGCGTTACAGCCACTTTTTATTTTATATAACTAGCTGTGCAATCCAATATATGCCAAATGAAGTAATCCAGGCAATCAAACACTGAAAAACTACAATGCTAATTGCCCACTTTATTCCCAGTTCCCTACGAATGGATGTGATTGCTGCGACACATGGTGTATAGAGTAAGCAGAAGACAAGTAAACTAAACGCTGAAGCTGCGGATATCGTTGCGGTAATCGCCGTTGCATTTCCAAATAAAACAAGTAAGGTCGATAGAACAGATTCTTTTGCTAAGAAGCCTGTCATCAATGCTGTTATAATACGCCAGTCACCATATCCCATCGGACTGAAAATTGGACTAATCATACCAGCAACAGAAGCAAGAATACTATCAGAAGAATCCGTTACCATATTTAACGACATAGAGAAATTCTGTAAGAACCAAACAACGATTGTTGCAATAAAGATAATACTGAATGCTTTCGATAAGAAATCTTTTGCCTTTTCCCATACGAGTTGCATGACATTTTTACAAGAAGGCATTCTATAGTTTGGAAGTTCCATTACAAATGGTACTGCCTCTCCTTTAAATGAAGTGTTCTTTGCAATAAGTGCCACAAGAATTGCCATAAGAATGCCAATTACATACATCAGAATCATTACAAAACCAGCTTGTTGTGGGAAAAATGCATTTGCTAAGAAACCATAAATAGGAAGTTTCGCACTACAACTCATAAAAGGTGTCAATAAAATCGTCATTCTTCTATCTCTTTCAGAAGGTAAAGTTCGCGAAGACATAACCCCAGGAACCGTACAGCCAAATCCAATTAACATTGGCACAATCGATCTTCCTGACAAACCAATTTTACGTAATAGTTTATCCATCACAAAGGCAACACGTGCCATATATCCACTATCTTCCAATATAGATAAGAATAGAAATAAGATCAAAATAATTGGAATAAAACTAATGACAGAACCAACACCAGTAAATACTCCATCAATCACCAATGAATGAATTACATGAGATACACCTAATTGTGTAAGACCTGCATCCACAAAATTTGTTAAGTGATTGATTCCAACTTTTAATAAATCTTGCAAAGCTAATCCAAATACATTAAAAGTAAGATAAAAGACAGCACCCATAATTAATATAAAAGAAGGGATTGCCGTATATCTACCTGTTAAAATACGGTCGATTTTTTGGGAGCGTTCATGTTCTTTAGACTCATGTGTCTTTACGACTGTCTCTTTTGAAAGATTATCAATAAAGGAATATCGCATATCCGCTATAGCTGCAGCACGATCCAACCCTCTCTCCGATTCCATCTGCTGGATAATATGTTCCATTCCATCTAATTCATTCTGTTCAAAATGTAATTTTTGAATAATCTGTTCGTCCCCTTCAATAACTTTAGTTGCAGCAAATCGAAGTGGAATATGCCCCTTTTCTGCATGATCCTGAATCAAATTCATAATTCCATGAATAGCTCTATGAACAGCCCCATTATGGTCATGCTCATCACAGAAATCTAAACGTTTTGGTTTTTCTTGGTACTTAGCAATATGTACGGCATGACGAATAAGCTCATCAATTCCTTCATTTCTTGATGCTGAAATTGCAACAACCGGAATCCCTAATGCCTTTTCCATTTCATTAATCATAATAGAACCACCATTATTACGAACTTCATCCATCATATTCAAAGCAAGCACCATAGGAATATCTAGTTCCATCAACTGCATTGTCAAATATAAATTACGTTCAATATTTGTTGCATCTACAATATTAATAATTGCTGTAGGTTTTTCTTCCAAAATAAATTGTCTAGAAACGATTTCTTCACTTGTATATGGAGACAATGAATATATACCAGGAAGATCCGTTACAGATGTATTTTCAAAGCCACGAATGGCACCATCCTTACGATCGACTGTTACACCTGGAAAATTGCCTACATGCTGATTCGATCCTGTCAACTGATTGAATAATGTTGTTTTTCCACAATTCTGGTTTCCAGCTAATGCAAAAGTTAATTTTGTATCCTCTGGTAATGGATGTTCACTTTTTCTATCATGGAACTTTCCACCTTCTCCTAATCCTGGATGAAGGATTTCTTTCCTTCTATTTTTGTTGTTTTTTTCTTCTTTCAGAGGGCAAACAGCTGAAACTTCTATCTTTTCGCCATCTGCTACCCTCATTGTTAACTCATATTCATGAATTCTAAGCTCCATTGGATCTCCCATTGGCGCATATTTCATCAATGTTACTTCAACACCAGGAATCATCCCCATATCTAAAAAGTGTTGACGAAGTTCTCCTTCCCCACCTACTTTTTCAATTACTGCATTTTCACCTATCTTCAATTCATTTAATTTCATATTTTTTTCTCTTTTGCTAGTTAGTTTAGTATAACCTTTCAAGATAGTCAATAAAAGTATTTTGCATCAAAAAAAGAAGAGTAGACACTCTTCTCTTTTCTATAATGAATTGAAATTACTTTTTAGCAACTAAAGCTTCTTCACCTCTCATGTAGTATGGAGTTACATATTCAGGAAGACCATCCTTCATGAGCATAACAGGTGTACCCTGAATCAGAGGTCTGAGGTACTTTTCGCCCTCTTCTGTAATTCCCTTATATTCAGGAAGTAACCATTCTGTTGGGAAGCCCTTAACAAAGTTAGCTACTTTGTCAGCATCAATTGCGAAGAATTCAGCATCATAAGCTTCAACACCTTCTCTTCTCTTAACACCGACCATTTTACCAGTGAATGTCTTGTCTGCAGATCTGTTCAGAGCGGACATACCAAGACGGAAAGATTCCGTAACATCTACGAGAGACTGTTCTGTTGCATGGCATCTCTGCGCTGTAGAAAGATCCTGTACCTTACATCTTGGAGCAACACCTGCATCAAGAATCATAGCTTCAAGAGCTTTACCAGCACCACCTAATACTGCATGACCAAACTTATCGTTCTTAGCTTCACCAGCAGCAAGGTAAGAACCATCTGCGTAATGAGCACCTTCCGATACAACAACGAAACACTTAGAGCGTTCGTCAATGATTTCCTTAACTTTCTTTAAGAAGAGATCCTTATCAAAAGCAACTTCTGGAACGATTAAGATATCTACAATTCCAGATAAGCAAGAAGAAGCAGCTAACCAACCAGCATCTCTTCCCATTGTTTCCATAATGAATACTTCTTTACGAGAAGCTGGATATACATTGACATCGTACCAGCACTGTAATGCTGTTGTAGCGATGAACTTAGCTGTAGAAGCGAAACCTGGGCAATGGTCTGTTTCCATTAAGTCGTTATCAATTGTCTTAGGGCAACCAACAAATCTGTGGTTTGTGATATTGTTCTTTGCAGCATATTCAGATAATGCAGCAACTGTGTCCATAGAGTCGTTTCCGCCTGTATAGAACAGTGTTTCAATATCATACTTATCCATGATCTTTATGATCTTTTCGAAATCTTCAACGTTATCTCTCTTCAGCTTATAACGGCAAGAACCAAGAGCGGAAGATGGTGTCTGTCTTAAGACAAGATTCTCATGCTCAGACATGTTTGTTAAATCAACAAATCTTTCTTCTAAGATACCTTCAATACCATTTAGTCCACCATATACGTGATCATATACTGGGTTCATCTGGTTAGCCTTTACAACGCCTGCTACAGTGGCGTTGATAACGGAACTAGGTCCGCCGGACTGTGCAACAATACAATTTGACATAGTTTGTTTATTTCTCCTTTTTTTACTTTTCTATTATAGCAAATACCAACTAAAACTTGGTAAAAATTTTCACATGATTACGCTTCCTCTTCTTCAAGAAGTTTCTCCCATTTTTCTTCCAGATGTGCAAGCTCATTATGAATATCATCTATATCTTCATTTAAATCATTCATTTTCTTATAGTCTTGATAATATTCTGGTTCAAAACGCAATTGACGCATATCATCTAATTCTTGTTCTTTAGCTGTAATCTGTTTTTCAAGTTTAGCAATTTCCCTTCTGCGTGCTTCCGGAGAAACATTTCTTCTTGTACTTTCTGATTTCGACACAAGAGCCTGTTTTTCTGTCATTGCATTTGCATTATTCTGTTGTTCCAAAAGAATCCCCTCTTCATATTCATTCCATGTCTTATTTATAAATTCAGCATTTCCATCTTCAAATTTAAGAAGAGAAGTCGCTAATTGTTGAATAAAATAACGGTCATGCGAAACAAATAAAATAGTACCAGTAAAATCTTTTAAAGCTCCTTCTAAAGCTTCCTTCCCTAAAATATCCAAATGGTTTGTAGGTTCATCTAAAATGAGAAGATTGGAATGCTTCAAAAGTAATTTAGCGAAAGACAAACGAACTTTTTCTCCACCAGATAAAACATCTACAGATTTAAATACTTCATCTGCAGAAAATAAGAATTGACCTAATACAGAACGAATCTCTGTACGATCTAATTCTGGGAATTCATCCCAAAGTTCTTCCAGAACAGTTTTTCCTGTGGAAAACTGAGCCAACTGCTGATCAAAATAACCGATTTCAATTTGATGTCCAAATAAGAAACTTCCACCTAAAGAAGGAATAAGTCCCATCAGTGTCTTCACAAATGTAGATTTTCCTGTTCCATTCGGTCCAATAATAGCAATGCGGTCACCTCGACGCATTTTCATACTAACTTCTGTCAAAACATGATCATAACCAATGGCTAGATGATCTGTCTCGAGTACTTTTTCTCCACCTTTAATTGCAGGCGTAAAATGAGCATGAAATGTTCTATCATCCATTTGATCTGGAGATATTTTTTCCATTCTCTCCAAATATTTCATTTTGGATTGTGCAAAAGATGCTTTTTTTGCTTTATATCTAAACTTTTCAATCAAAGATTCCAAGCGAGCAATATCTTTCTGTTGACGCATATATGCTGACTGTTGTCTTTCCAAATCATTTTCCCTTTGAACTACAAAAGAGGAATAATTTCCTGCATAGCGTTTCATTTTTCCAAATTCCATATTGTATACACAATCAACGGTATGATCTAAAAACATACGGTCATGTGAGACAATAACAACTGCTTTTGGATAATTTCTTACATAACCTTCTAACCATTCTATTGCTTCAATATCTAAATGGTTCGTAGGCTCATCTAAAAGAAGGATATCTGGCTTAGAAAGTAATAATTTTACAAATGCCACTCTTGTCTTTTGTCCACCTGAAAATTCACCGATAATTTTATGCAGATCTTCTACAGGGAAACCAAATTTTGTAAACACAGTCTTCATTTCCGATTCCCAGTTATAACCATTCATGGCCTCAAATCTTTCTTGGCAATCGGCATATTGTGATAAAACTTTTTCTGAAGCATCTGTTTTCATTATTTCTTCAAGTTCATTCATCTTTTTTTGAAGATCAAAAACAGGCTTATATATTGTCATTAATTCTTGTTCAACCGTCCAGTCATCATGTTCCAGAACTTTCTGAGCTAAATACCCAATCTGTGTGCCGCCTTGCATAGATATATTTCCACTATCAAAAGGCTCTTCTCCACACATACATTTTAGAAAAGTAGTTTTTCCACAACCATTTCGACCTACAATTGCAATTTTCTCATTTCCTTTGATTTCAAAGGTTATATCTTCAAATACTGGATCTGCACCAAAATACTTTGATGCTTTTGAAATTGAATATAGCATTTTAAATTCTCCGTTAAAAAAAGCGGAAAAGATTGATTCCATCGATCTTCCGCTTTAAATGTAATTTTTAGAACTGTAAGTTACGTGGTGTTCTAGCAAATGGAATTACATCTCGGATGTTTTCCATACCAGTAATATACATTACCAGGCGCTCAAACCCAACACCGAATCCTGCATGCTGACATCCACCATATCTACGAAGATCAAGATACCACTGATAATGATCCTTGTTCATTCCTAATTCATCCATGCGCTTTTCAAGAACATCTAGTCTTTCTTCTCTCTGTGAACCGCCAACCAATTCTCCAACGCCTGGAACTAAGCAATCTACTGCGGCAACTGTCTTTTCATCATCATTTTGTCTCATATAGAATGCTTTGATATCTTTTGGATAATCTGTCAAGAAAACTGGTCCATTAACAACCTGTTCTGTTATATAACGTTCATGTTCTGTCATCAAGTCCATACCCCATTCAATATTGGCATTATCAAACTTGACTCCATCTGCTACAGCTTGCTTTAAGATATTGATTGCATCCGTATATGGCATACGTCTGAATTCAGAATCACGTACTTTGTCTAATCTTTCTTTCAGAGTTGTATCAATTCTTTCATTAAAGAATGCCATCTCTTCTGGACATGTATCATAAACATAATCAATGCAATACTTGATAAGGTCTTCAATGACGTCCATATCGTAATCTAAATCAGCAAATGCCATTTCCGGTTCAATCATCCAGAACTCAGCTAAATGATTTGTTGTATTAGAATTCTCAGCACGGAATGTAGGACCAAATGTATAAACATCACGGAAAGCCATTGCATATGCTTCGGCTTGTAACTGTCCTGAAACAGTTAAGGATGCATGCTTTCCAAAGAAGTCTTCTTCATATTTATTATCTTCTCTAGTAGTAACTGTAAATGTTTCACCAGCACCTTCTGCATCTGCTCCTGTAATCAATGGAGTGTTTACATAAACAAATCCCTGATCCTGGAAGAATGTATGTATTGCCATTGCCAGTGCAGAACGTACACGGAATACTGCAGAGAATGTATTTGTACGTGGTCTTAAATGACCAATTTCACGTAAATATTCAAAAGAATGTCTCTTCTTCTGAAGTGGATATGTACTATCGCAAGATCCTTCTAAATTAATCTCCGTAGCTTGAATTTCAAAAGGCTGCTTCGCATTTGGAGTCACTACAAATCTACCGATCAGACTAATAGCTGTACCAGTTAAATATTTAGACACTTCTTCATAATTAGAGAGTGATTCCGCAGAATAAACGATCTGCGCATTCTGATAGAAAGTTCCATCATTCAAAGCGATAAATGAAACTGTCTTTCCGGATCTGTTTGTACGAATCCAACCTTGCAGTTGAACATATTCAAGCTGATCCTTTTCCATTTCTGTACCTTCTTTTACAAGTTGATACAGTTCACGGATACTCATTTCTGTAGGCATAAATCTATCTCCTTATTCTGTATATCATTTCACTTCTGCATGGAGTTGGTCTCAAATACAAGCTCCTGGATGCTGGATACTACGTCAACCTGTTTAACGTATACCCCTTGCGGTACAGAGAAGTGATCTACCGCAAAGCTAACAAAACCGCGAATTCCATTTTCAACTAATAAGTCCACTGTTTCTTGAACGTCTTTTGAAATACAAAGTATTGCAATTCTACAACCTTTTGGAATACGTGTTGAGATTTCGTTCAGATGATACACTGGAACAGATGCTCCATGTACCGATTCTGGAACTAAATCAAATGCACAAACAATTTCTCCAACCACATGATTCCAGTTATTATAATTTAACAAAGCCTTACCAAGGTTGCCCGCACCGATCAATATAATCTTTTCATCAAAGTTAACACCTAACTGATCAGAAAAAATTTGAATAAGATCATTAACGTTATAACCATAACCTTGTTTTCCTAAATTACCTAGAAAACTAAAATCTCTACGAATAGTTGTCGATTCAATTGATACATAATCAGCAAGTTGCTTAGACATTATACGAGTTACACCCTCCGCACTTAATTTACGAAGAGCTTTTAAATAAACTGGATAACGTTGCAACGTTGCTTTAGGTACTTTCTTTTCCTTTGTCATGTCATTCACCTGTGAATATATTAGCACATGAAGACAGACTTTGTGAAAAAACCGTTAAAATTTCTTCATTTTATTCTTCTCCAGGCATCATTAGACCTGGATCTGCAGAAACAGAGAAGTCAGCAAAGACACCATGTTTATATGCCACATAACCCGAGGCACCAATCATAGAAGCATTATCTGTACAATATTTAATTGGTGGCTGAGAAAGTTCAATATTAGGAAATTTTTTCATTCCTTCTGCAAGAAGCACTCTTAAGCGAGAATTCGCAGCAACTCCCCCTGCTGTAACAACCATCTTAGGTTGTAAATCTTCTACTGCTTTTAATGTTTTACCAGCCATTAAATTTAAAGCTGTTTCTTGGAAAGCATATGCAACATCTTCTTTTACAATTTCTCTTCCAGCCTTTTCTTCACGCTGAATTAACTGTAAAACAGCCGTTTTTAAACCAGAGAAAGAAAAATCATATTTACCATCAACCTTTGGAGAAGGTAATGAATAATGAGGCTTACCAGCTTTAGCCATCTTATCAATTACTGGACCGCCTGGATAACCAGTACCCAATACTCTAGAAACCTTATCATATGCTTCGCCAATAGCATCATCCTTTGTCGTTCCAATAACTTCAAAAGACCAGTCATCTTTCATCCATACAAGCTGTGTATGGCCACCAGAAATTACAAGTGCTAATAATGGGAAACATAAATCATGATCTAATGCAAAACGATTAGCATAAATATGACCAGTCATATGATTGACTGGCACTAATGGCTTATGAAATTCCCATGCCAGTGTCTTAGCCGCCTGCACGCCAACATGTAATGAACCAATCAGACCAGGGCCCTGTGTAAATGCAATCGCATCAATGTCATCCATCGAAACATCAGCCTGTTTGACTGCTTCCGTAATGACTGTTGAGATGTTTTCAACATGGATACGAGACGCAACTTCAGGAACTACACCACCATATTGCGTATGCACATTAATCTGACTTGAAACGATATTGGATAAAATGTCCTTTCCATCTTTAACTACCGCACAAGCTGTTTCATCACAACTTGACTCAATCGCTAATAACATCGTCATTATTTATTCCTCCTAAAGGTTTTACCATCAACCATGCATCTTCTCCATTCTCGTAATAATGACGACGTACAGCTACTTTCGTAAAACCATATTTTTCATATAATGCAATCGCAGAAAGATTCGTCTTACGAACCTCTAATGAAACATTTTCACAATCATTTTCGATTGCCAATCGTAGAGCTAATTCCATTAAAGAAGAACCAAACCCTTGTCTTTGAACTTTTCTTGAAACACCAATATTTGCTATTTGAGCCTGTTCAAATGTAATCCAAAAATCCAAATAACCGACAATTTGATCATTTTTTTCAATTACATATAAATTAGAAAAAGGATTATTTTTTACTTCACTTGATAATGCCTCAAAATTCCATGGATCATCTGGAAATAGTTCTTTTTCTAATTTGGCTACAAGCCGTAAATCCTCCAAATTTGCAAAACGAATCATTTATGGTTTGGTAAATAGGAAGATGCCGGTTTTAAATAGTCAGGAACAACAAGATGAACAGAAGTCGCTTTTACCCACTTATCTTTTAATAATAAGAAATTTTGAGCTATATTTGGCCAATTATCTTCCATTCCAAGAAGAGATCCATCCCCAACAATCTCTTCCCCATTTAACTTAGGTAATAAATCTTCAATATATACAGCTTCTTCTTCCTGGATAGGAAAACCATTTGCAAAAACGTTTGTATACACACGTTTTCCTCTTGCATCAGTAACAACGCGACAAATCTTAAGACCCGCATAAAGCTGTAAAGTACCAATTGTATAGATTGGAAGATCTCTCATAGCACAGAAAACCTTTGCAATTGTCATAGCAATACGAACACCTGTATAACTGCCAGGACCTTTTGATATGACAATCTGATCAATATCATCAGAAGTTAAATTTACTTTTTCACATAAATTTATAATTTCTGGGAAGATTTCTTCGGATTGTTTCTTCCAACATTTTTCCTGATAAGACGCAATAACTTCATCGTCTTTAATAAGAGCCAATGCCAAGAAAATATGGCTTGTATCCATGCATAAAGTAATCATTTTAATTCCTCCAATAATTTTTCATAAATGACACCATGTGCTGTAAAAAACAATTCACGATTCCCATCTTCTAATAAAGAAATAGAAACTTTCAAATATTCATCAGGAATTAAATAAGGCATATACTGAGACCATTCTATAACAGTTAGACCATCATCATAAAAAAATTCATCAAAGCCAAGATCTTGTTCCACATTTTCCAAACGATATGCATCAATATGATATAAATTCATACGACCGTGGTAGATCTTCTGAATCGTAAAAGTTGGAGAAGTAACGGTTCGTGTAATATCCAATCCCTTCGCAATACCTTGAGTAAGTGCTGTCTTACCTGCACCTAAATCACCATCTAATAAAAAAATCATATTCTCTTTCACATTACGGCCAAGAGATTCACCTAATCTATGAGTATCATCTAGACTAGTACTAATAACTTTAAGTTCTTTCATATACTCGCCTCGCTTTGCTATTATACTTCCATTTAAAACATTTTAAAACAAAAAACCTCCCGAACAGGCCTTGCTGAAGGGAGGGCATGAAAAAAGGAGAGCGATTGCTCTCCGTCCACCTG
>CAUWDF010000062.1:0-10817 GCA_963557245.1 uncultured Bulleidia sp. | reverse complement strand
AATTCATGGACTTTTATTTTTTATAAGTGTTGCACTTAAAATGATAATTCATCTCATAAAAAAATGAACCATCTTAGTAGAACTTTATCTTTGTCCAACTTTCGGGGTTCATTTCATTTTCGATACTGGTTTTTTTGTTGTGAAGAAAAAGAAAGTTAATTGTTAAGTAGGAAACAACCTTGGACCATTGCGGAGACTTCTTTTTTTAAATCATCAAGATCAATTTTCGGGAATCCATCAATGAAATAAGAATAGCTTACGGCGCACACCATGGAAATCAGACTATATAAACGGAATAAAATACAATGAACGCTGATGTCTTTTTGTTTTGCGTAGTCAATAACACGCTCTCTGACGGAAATGATAACAGGTTCTTTTGATGTAAGAAAATCTTCCTCGCTGATTGGCCAAATAAAATCTTTATGTAAAAGCTTTAAAATTTCTTGGTCATGGTGGAACATATCAATTAGCCAATCAATCATATAGGTTATACCTTTAACAAAATCATTATCTGATGCTGGGACATTTGAATAAGCATCTTCAATCAGGTGATAGGATATACGTCTTGTTAAAGAGGTGAGAATATCTTCTTTGTCTTGAAAATAAAGGTAAAATGTACCTTTTGCGATTCCAGCTTCTTTACATATTTGTGCAATACTCGTAGCTGAGACACCCTGTTTTAAGAAAAGCTTATAGGCTCCATCTAACAAGTTCTTTCTTTTTTCTTCTTTTTTACGTTCTATTAATTCTGTCATCGTCTCTATTATCGTTCAGAAAAGGGGAAAAAACCAATTGATTTTTTTAAAATATACACATTTTATAAAATGACTAAAAGTCATTTGTGTATATTGACTGAAGTTCAGTAACAATTATAATGGCATATGTAAATGACTGATGGTCATTGTGAGGAGGTAGTATGAAGAAATTTGCACATTTTATAGTCAAATTTCGTAAGTTAATCCTTGTATTAGCTATTCTTCTTTTGATTCCAAGTGGAATTGGTGCAGCTGCTACAAAGATAAACTATGATATTCTGTCATACCTTCCTTCAGATCTTGATTCTATGGTGGGTGAAACCTATCTGGAAGATGATTTCAATTTAGCATCTTCTGCCATGATCACAGTTGAGAATATGCCAACAGCACAACTGCTCGATCTGAAAGATCGTATCTCAGAAGTTGGGGGAGTCTCAGATACTTTTTGGCTAAGTGATGTATTAGATGTCACAGTTTCAAAGGATGTTCTTCCAGATGATATTAAAGAGTTTATGTTTAATGATTCTGGTGCAACATTGATGATTGTTCGTTTCGATGATGTTGCATCATCGAAGACTACAATGGATGCAATTGCAAAGATTAAAAAGATATGTCAGCATCAAGCATACATTGGCGGTCTATCCATTATTATTCAGGATACAAAAGATTTAATCGATCATGAATTGCCATTCTATGTATTGATTGCTGTGGCTGCGTGTATTGTTGTTCTTTGGTTAGGAATTCGTTCAAATATTCTTCCTCTGTTATTTATGGTTGGATTAATCTTCCCAATCATTTATAACTTTGGTACGAATATTATGTTTGGACAGATATCCTACATTACACAAGCTTTAGCGACGGTATTGCAATTAGGTGTAACAATGGACTATTCAATCTTCCTTGTCAATCGTTGGCGTGAAGAGAGAAAGAAAGTTCCAGATGATTTTGAAGCAATGGAAAATGCCATTGTAAATACAGGTGTTTCAATCAGTGCTTCTTCCTTAACAACGGTTGCAGGATTCTTAGCGCTTTGTTTTATGCGATTGACACTTGGCAAAGATATTGGTCTTGTTATGGCAAAGGGTGTTGTACTTGGTGTTATTTCTACCGTAACAATTCTTCCTGCTCTCATTCTTTGCTTCCGTAATAAGATTTGGAAATGGGAACATCGTCCTATTATTCCAAAGTTAAAGAAAGTATCTTATTTTGTAACAAAGCATTATAAGTCAGTATTGTGTATCTTTGCTATTGTTATGGTGATTTTCGGTCTTGCATATCCTCGAACACAGGTCTATTACACTTTGACGGATTCTTTGCCAGATGATATGACCGGTAAGATAGGCTACGACAAACTAAAAGAAGACTTTGGTATGACATCTTCTTATTTTGTTGTTATCGATGAAGATGTGTTAGATGAAGATGTCAAACAGATGACGAAAGAAATTAACAATATGGACGGAATTACATCGGTATTAAGTCTTGAAAAATTTATTGGTGCCGGTATTCCAAGTGATATGCTCCCTGAGCTTGCGACAAGTACATTTGTAGCAAATGGACATGAAATGATCTTAGTTAACTCTGCATATAAGTCGGGTACAGATGAGTGCAATCAGCAGATTGCGGATTTGACAGATATTGTAAAGAAGTATGACAAGAAGGGGGTTGTTACAGGTGAAGCCCCTATGACAAAAGACCTTGTTGAAATTGCAGATAGTGACTTTAAGACAGTTAACTGGATTTCTATTGCACTTGTATTCTTAATCATCTTGATTAGTTTCAAGTCAATCTCTGTTCCAGTATTGTTAGTTGCAGCTATTGAGTCGGCGATTATCATCAATATGGCAATTCCATATTTTATGGGTTCGATTATTCCATTTATCTCAAGTATTGTTATTGGAACAATCCAGTTAGGTGCAACAGTCGACTATGCGATTCTTGTTACAACTCGATTCAAAGAAGAGTTAGGAAATGGTCATAATAGATTTGAAGCTGCTCAGATTGCAGTTGAGAATTGTTCTCAGTCTATTATGACTTCTGGATTTACATTTTTTGGAGCAACAGTTGGTGTATCTCTCATTTCGAAGATGGAACTTTTACAGAGTATCTGTATGTTGATTGCAAGAGGTGCATTGATTTCTATGGTAGTTATTATCTTTGTATTACCAGCACTCTTGATTGTTCTTGAACCAGTTATCCGTAAGACGACTATGGGCTGGCCTAAACCAAAACAGAAAGGAATCAGTGAAGAACATGAATAAAATTACAAAAGTTGCAGCTGCATCTGCTGCCGTAGCAATGTCTGTATCTGTTTTCCCATTCACTACCGTCAATGCTGAAGGGGAAGGTGGCGATGTCACTAAAACAGAAAGTGTTTATACAGTACTAAATTCCGATGGTACAGTAAGTTCCGTTACTGTATCTGATCAATTACATAGTGACAAAGGCTTTAAGAACTATAAAGATAAGTCTGATTTAAAAGATGTAGAAAATCTGAAGTCTGCAGACGAGGTTAAAAAGGAAGGAAATGATCTTGTTTGGAATCAGACAGGAGAAGATATTTTCTATCAAGGTACGACAACAAAAGAGCTTCCACTTGATGTGAAGATTACCTATAACTTAGATGGCAAGGATGTTAAAGAAAAAGATATTCTTGGTAAATCTGGTCATCTTTCTATTAAAGTCCAGATTGAAAATAAGCAGCATCAGAAGTTTGTTGTTGGAGATAAAGAATATGATCTTGTTGTTCCATTTGTAGCTGCAGCTGGAGCTATGTTAGATACAGATCATTTCAAAAATGTAACAGTTAATAATGGAACAGTTGGTTCAGATTCTTCTCATGATATTGTGGCAGGAGTTATGATTCCAGGTCTTAGAGATGGATTGAATTCAGTTCTTTCTTCCGATATGATGGATTCTATTTCAAGCTTTTTAGTAGATGATATTACAGTCGAAGCAGATGTTACAGATTATGAAGCGCCTTCTATTATGCTAGCTGCTGCTACAGATATGGATAGTCTGAAAGAAGAGATTGGAGATACTGGATTTACAGATATTTCTTCTCAGATCGATCAGTTAAGAGAAGCAACAGATAAGTTAATGAATGGTTCTCAAGATTTGTTTGATGGAGCTTCCAAATTATCAGATGGTGCTAATCAGTTAGATTTTGGTGCTGGTTCTTTATCAGATGGTGCAGCTCAGGCTGCAGAAGGAGCTTCCAAACTTGTTAATGGAGCTTCTACACTTCAGGCTGGATTACAGCAGTTAACAGTAAATAATGATACTTTGAATAATGGGGCTGCAACAATCTTCCAGGGAGTTATTGATACAGCCAATTCTCAGTTACATGCAAATGCTGCGTTAGCTAATGTTACTTTAACAACAGCTAATTATGCAGATGTTCTAGCACAGCTTTCTAATAAAGATACATTCCGTCCTGCTGCTCTTGCTCAGGTTGTAGCACAGGTACAAGCTGCGGATCCATCTGTTTCCGAAGATGATGTCAGAACATTGATTTACATGGCTGCAATTCACTCTACAGGTGATTTCTCAGCTGATATTCGCACCCAGGCAGAACGCGCAGCAAACGCTAAGCAGATTGCTACTACAATTGCTCCATTTACTTCTAAAGAAGCTGTTCTTCCTCTTATGAATCGTTTAACAGGTGTAAGTTTACCAGTTATCAATTCTACAGCGTATGATTTAATTCGTTCTAAGATTGCGGAACCAGATGATGTCAAGGTTGCAGAAGTAATTGGTTACGCATTAACTACATATCCTGATCTTACTTTAAAAAATATTGAAGAAAAGTTAACTGAATCTGCGCAGAAGCTTACGGAAGCTGCTAGTGTTCAAGTTGAAAAAGATCAGTCTCAGACTGAAGAAGGAAGTGTTCTTATTAACTCTACTTTGGATAATCTGACAGATGCTAGTCCTGAATTCCAGAATCTATCTACTCTTGAAACAAGTTTAAATGGCATTCAGCAGTTTGTAGAAGGCTTAAAGACTTATACTGCTGGTGTCTCTTCCGCATATGATGGATCGAAGAACCTTGTGGATGGAGCATCTCAGTTAAAGAATGGTATTGATGCAATCAATGCAGGTTCTGCTTCCTTAAAAGACGGTGCAAGTCAAGTTGCAAATGGAGCGAGTGCTTTGAAAGATGGATCTAAGACATTGAGAGATGGTATGAAGGAATACAATGATAAAGCCATTTCTAAATTAACGGATTCAGATGAGATTCAGACATTACAAGATACAGGTGATCTTCTTAATGCAGTTAAGGAACAGGGGGACTCCTATAATAACTATTCTGGTATTTCAGATAATACAGATGGTAATGTTAAGTTCATTTATAAAGTTGAAGGTGCAAAGGTAGAAAAGAAAGTTGACGATGGTTCCGAAAATAAGAAACCAAAGGAAACATTCTGGGATAGAGTTGTTAATCTTTTTGATCTCTCTACACTCTTCAAGAAATAAGATTATTTAGTTAAGCTATTACTATTTTAAAACGGTAATAGCTTTTCTTATATGTTCCTGTTTTTAGATGCTATCAGAGGATATAACTTTGCAACACAAGCACTCTGTTTTCTTTTTGCTTAGGAATCTGTTTTTATTAAACTAGCATCTATGGAAATTTCTCGAAAACTTCAACAAATATAAAAATGGAGCATCGATGAAGTTGAAAAGTACTTTTAACTAATAAAAAATCAAAAATATCCAATCATCATGCAAAGAATAATCCTTTTGTTTGACGAGTTAAAAGATTGTTTAGACAATATGGTAGTGTTGTTTTTACTTACAGTAGGACCTTAAATCGGTTTCTGGCAAAAAGAAAAGGCTTAATTTCTGTAAAATTCAGCAATCAAGCCTTTTGTACGAATGTGTTATGTATTTATGAAAAATCTAAGAAGTTGGATGCACTACATGTGATACATATCCATTTTCTTATTGAGCTCCTTTTCCTGAACTATCTGGTTGTTCTGTTTTTTTGTTTGGTACATGCTTATTTGTTTTTAATTTTTGTGAATCTTTTTTCTCTTCAGGAATATCTCGAATTAGATGATAATCTACAATCTCAGCATTTGCCAACAGACGCATATCTTGTATTGTTGTTCCAGTACCATTTGTAATATCAAGCGTAAATTCTTCTTTGATCAATTGCTTTCCACGGAAATAATTAATTGCACTGCTTGGGGTATATAGAGCACCGAATAAATAATAAACCTGACCTCCATGGGTATGACCAGCAAGGAAATAATTTGTTAGATCAGCAGGGACTAGATCAGCCGTATCTGGGTCGTGGCACAATGTAATAACATAGTTATTCTTTGAAACATTGAGATAAGCTGTTTGAATATCTTGAGTATTGTTGATTCCATTGTCTAGGCCAACAAGTGTAATTGATTGTGATCCGCCTTTATGTAAAGAAATAGAAGTGTTGCTTAGAACTTCAAAATCAGCTTGACGATAAATTTCATTCGTGGCATTCAAGGCTTCTTCTGTTTTGTTATCGTTATCTCCATAAACAGCGAACTTACCGTAAGAGGCTTTTAATTTTTGGAATGCACTAGCTATGATATGATTCATGTCTCCCGTTGGAGATATCGTATCTTCATAGAGATCTCCACCGAATAAGATGACATCTGGACCAAGGGAATTAATGGTATCAACTAACTTATTGAGTCTTGTTTCATCCATGAATTTTCCGTATTCTACATCGGAGAAAAAGATAATATTCATATTATCTAATTGTTCAGGGATTAAAGTAGAATGCAAGTCTTCATTTCTTACCGTATAATTTCTTGGTGATATATAATTCGCATCATAATAGGTAAAGCCAATTGCACATGCCATAATCAAAAATAAGATGAGTGTTTTTTTCCAAGTTTTCATTTTTTACCTCATATCCGTTATCATACCACATCATCTAGCTGCTTGTATGTTACAATTAAATGAGCGTGTAAAGTGTATATAGGTAAACATGTATAAGGTGAGAAAATGCTTAAAACAATTTATTTAATTACAATCGATGCTCTGATGTTTAATGGAAAGCCAAAAGAAGGAGCGGTATCATTTTTAAAAGCATTAGAGATGAATCGACTACCATATGTAATATTGACCGAACAGAGCGGTCGTACCAGAGAGAAGTTATGTGAAGATATGAAGAAAATTGGTTTCCGTTACATACGACCAGGTTATATTTATTTTAGTGCAATGGCAGCAGTGGATTATATTGTCAGTACGTCCGAATCAGAAATACGTAGTGCATATATGATTGGAGGCTCCGGAATGAAAGAAGTACTTGAAAAAGGTGGTTTTGCAATGAAACAGTACCAAGCGGATTATCTATTTGTTGGTATGAATCGTAATCTATCTTATTTAGATTATTCCGAAGCACTTTGTATTCTAGAAGAAGGAGCGCAGTTAATTTCTACAGATGAACGTCGTACACAATTAGTTGATAGTCAAAATATGATTGGTAATGGAGCAATCGTTAAAATGTTAGAATATGCTTCGGGTACGAAATCACTTTCGTTTGGTAGAGGTTCGGAGTTATTTATTAAACAGTCATTACGTTATATTCATACAGATTCAGAACATGCTGTATTTGTTGGGAATGATTTTCAAAGAGATATTTTGCCTGCACAGAGATTAGGTATGACGACTGTATATGTTACAGAAGGAAGATCGATTATGAATTGTGGTATGAATGAACAATGGCATCCAGATTATATTGTTAATGATCTGAATGGTCTTACAAAGTAAGAATGGGTGTTTTGAATATTTCATGGATTAAAGTTAAGGAGAGGTAAAATGAAAATTGCAGTAACTTATGAAAATGGACTTGTTTTTCAGCACTTTGGAAAGACAGAAGAATTCGCGATTTACGAATTTGATCATGATTTAAAATTGGTATCGAAGAAGGTTACAGGAACTATGGGTACGAGTCATGGTGCTTTAGCTCCATTTTTGGCATCTCTTGGTGTGGATGCTGTTATTTGTGGTGGGTTAGGTTTGCCAATGAAAGAAAAGCTTGTTGCTTCTGGTATTCAGGTATTTGGAGGCGTTTCGGGAAATGCAGATGAAGCTGCTGCGGCTCTTGTAAGTGGGGAACTTGCATTTGATCCAATGGCTGCAGAAAATCATGGTGATTGCCATCACCATCATGAAGCATAGAGATACCATTTCTATAGTTATTTATGAATTGAATTATTAATGCTGTAGTGCTAATATACATATGTTATGTTGATAAAGAATAGTAGCTTATTCATACGGCAAAGAGAGACGGAATTTTGCTGAAATCCGGAGCGTATAAATAAGTGAACTCACCTTTGGAGTAAACGTATCCATACGTTACATGGAAGGAAAGAGTGCATATACGATTGTATATGAACTAAGGTGGTACCGCGTTTATGACGTCCTTAGATAAGGACGTTTTTTTGTTTATAAAGGAGGAAGTTATGTACGATCACAAAGCCATAGAAAGCAAATGGCAAAAGTATTGGGACGAGAATAAGACATACAAAACAGATGCGTATGATTTTTCAAAGCCTAAGTACTTCGTAATGGATATGTTTCCATATCCATCTGGACAAGGATTACATGTAGGTCATCCGGAAAGTTATACAGCAACAGATATTGTTGCGCGTATGAAAAGAATGCAGGGCTATAATGTCATGCATCCAATGGGATTTGATGCTTTTGGTCTTCCAGCCGAACAGTTCGCTTTAAAGACGGGTCATCATCCAGGGAAATTTACTTATAAGAACATTGATCATTTCCGTGAACAGCTCAAGAGTTTAGGCTTTTCTTATGACTGGGATCGTGAAATTCGCACCTGTGATCCAAAATATTATAAATGGACACAATGGATTTTTATTCAGCTCTATAACAAAGGACTTGCTTATGTAGCAGAGATGCCGGTGAATTGGTGCCCAGCAGAAAAAGCCGTACTTGCAAATGAAGAAGTTATCGATGGTAAGAGTGAACATGGAAATCCAGTTGTAAGAAGAAATATGCGTCAGTGGGTTTTGAAAATTACGGATTATGCAGAAGATCTTTTAAATGAACTGGATGAAGTAGATTGGCCAGAATCTACAAAAGAAATGCAGAAAAACTGGATTGGTAAGTCTACAGGTGCAGAAGTGGATTTTAAGGTTGATGGAACGGATAAGGTATTTACAATCTATACAACAAGATGTGATACATTGTTTGGTGCTACATATTGTGTCATGTCTCCAGAACATCCATTTGTAAATCAGATTGTTACAGAAGAACAGAGAGAGGCTGTAGAAGCATATCAAACAGTATGTTCGACAAAATCTGACTTAGAAAGAACGGATTTAAATAAAGATAAGACAGGCGTATTTACTGGAGCATATGCAGTGAACCCTGTTAATGGAAAAAATATTCCTATTTGGATTTCAGACTATGTTCTTGCTACATATGGTACAGGTGCTATCATGGCAGTTCCAGCTCATGATACGAGAGACTATGCATTCGCTAAGAAGTTCGGTTTAGAAATTATCCCGGTACTGGAAGGTGGAGATGTAACAAAAGAAGCTTATACAGCAGATGGAATTCATATTAATTCCGATTGGTTAAATGGTATGGATAAAGAAACTGCCATTTCCTCTATGATTCAATGGTTAGAAGAACATCATTGCGGTCATGCAAAAGTACAATATAAGCTCAGAGACTGGTTATTCTCTAGACAGCGTTATTGGGGCGAACCTATCCCAATTATCCATATGGAAGATGGTACAACTCGTACGGTTTCTACAGATGATCTTCCACTTGAACTGCCTGCAGTTAACAACTATCAGCCAAGTGAAGATGGAGAGTCTCCATTAGCTCATGCAGATGAATGGCTTAATGTTGAGATTGATGGTGTAAAGGGTAAGAGAGAGACAAATACAATGCCTCAGTGGGCTGGCTCTTGCTGGTACTATTTACGTTATCTGGATCCACATAATAGTGAACAGCTCGCAGATCCAGAGCTTATCAAACATTGGATGCCTGTAGATTTATATATTGGTGGTGCAGAGCATGCTGTTCTTCATCTCCTCTATGCTCGTTTCTGGTATAAAGTCTTGAGAGATTGCGGTATCGTATTTAATGATGAACCATTTAAGAAACTTTATCATCAGGGTATGATTTTGGGTGAAAATGGTATCAAGATGTCCAAGTCCATGGGCAATGTTGTAAATCCAGATGAGCTTGTTGCATCTCATGGTGCAGATGCTCTACGTTTATATGAAATGTTCATGGGACCATTAAATGCTTCTAAGCCATGGTCTGCAAAAGGTATGGACGGTGCTCGCAAGTGGTTAGAACGCGTTTGGAGAATCGTTGAGAACCAGCTGGTTGTAGATGAAGCTACAGATGAATTGAACTATTCTTATAACTTTACAATTAAAAAAGTGACAGAAGATTACGAGTCTTTGAACTTTAATACAGCTATTTCGCAGATGATGATCTTTATCAATGACGTTTATAAGTTAGGTAAAGTTAGTAAGGAAATGATGGTTGGTTTCATTCGTCTATTATATCCAATTGCACCACATATTTGTGAAGAGATGAATCAGATTCTTATGAGCGAAGAAGATATGAGTTATGATACATGGCCAGCGTACGATGAGTCTAAGCTTGTTGTTAATACTGTTACAATTGCTGTACAGGTTAATGGTAAAGTTAGAGGTACATTTGAAGCGGAAAAAGATGCGGATAAAGCAGTTTTGGAAGAAACAGCAATGAAAGTTGAAAATGTCATTCATAACTTGGAAGGTAAGGAAGTTAAGAAGGTCATTGTTATTCCGAATCGAATTGTTAATATCGTTGCTAAATAATTTGTCATTTATACTACCGCATAAATTAGGATTTTTTAACACTGCTATACCTTTGATTTTTGTTGCGGTAGCACAAAGATAGCTCATAAAATTAGCACTAAAAAAGAGCAATTTATAGTGCATACAAAAAGTTGGACCGAGAAAGGTTCAACTTTTATTTAGTTTGCGCGCCATGGGCGCGCTCTTAAGGGTGAAAGTCCCAAGTACGCCTGGG
>CAUWDF010000061.1:0-10817 GCA_963557245.1 uncultured Bulleidia sp. | reverse complement strand
AAAGAAGGATATTCCTGTGGCCACAACAGAGTCTACCGTTTGATGTGCATAAACGCTTGTGGACTGTTTCAGGATTCATACCTTCGTTAATCAGAAGAGTAGCCCTTCCGCGCCGTCTCTAATTTTTCACTTAATTCTTTCTCTTGCTTATATCACTCTTGAAAGAGTTTAAAACAGATATCAGGTAATAATATTTTTCTTTTACTAATTTCGTTTTTGGATCTTTAATATATTGACCTTCCCTATAAATCCCGATGGCATTATTGATGTCTATTGTTCGTTCTTGAAAATTTATGTCCTTCATGTTAGGGCTTGAAGTTCACGCCTACGAAAGCCACTATATACAGCCATGTAAAAGAATACTTTGAATTGTAGCCGTATAGAAATGTATGCCGTGTATTCTTTTATGTTCTGTTTTTTTTGGTTATCTTGTTCTTCGACTTGTGAGCCTTATAAATATGTGGATATTTCATATCCAAAGCATTTAAAAAGGCTTGTAGTGCGTTTTGGAGTATTTAGCGTCGTAAATGTATTTATTTTCCTTCCAAGTTTTACCGTCTTTCCCCATGTTTTTATACCTCCTAAAATTGCTTAGTTATCTTGATCGTGGATATCTTTTTCTATTAGCTTAACGATGTAATCTGTTTTGTTCGGAACGGAAGCCAGTTTATTAAGAACCTTTATATTGTCTTTTCTGATTCTAAGGCTAAAACTCTTATATGTTTCCTTGTTGAATTTGTCGATATATTCCAATTGGTTAAAATTACCACTTTTATTTTTGGGCATTCTGCTCACGCTCCTTTCGGTTCTTTATGCAGATAAATAAAATCAAGCAGACAATCAAAATATTCATACTTGTGTTATAATGATGGAAAGAAGAGGGAGGGTTATTCCCTCTTCGACATTGGAGCTATTTTTTGCTCCATTGATAGACCTCATGTATAGTTAGTATAATCGCACAAATGTACGACATACATTCTAAGAGGTCTTTTATTTTGTCCATCATTCTTCTCCTTTCTAGGCATCTTGTAATAATATTGCAACAGATGATTTCATATGCTGCGACCTCTTTCATCGTCATTGGCTCGCAAGTATTATGAACGAATGCAATCCATTTCTGAATTCTGTAGTTTGGAAAATATTCGTCGTTTCTGTACAGATTTCAAAAAATTCCGAATACTTTTTTTGCTTGTGCTCATAGTAGAAGCTTATAGACCAACCTTTTTTCTTGCACAACTTTTTGTGAGATAACACACAATTTTGATTCCTTTAATCTTTGCGTTTGTGTTTAATTCGGTTGTAATTTTAAATTTCCTCACTTTTTTCTTTCATATATTTTCTTTCTTTTTTGATATTTATATAATGGATTGGACGGTAGTCCATTGAGGATACCATCAAGATGCACCGTTGCTTAATCTCTTGTCTTGTTCATTTTCATATCTCCTTTACTTTTCTGAAAAAAGCTTGTTAAGATATAAAAATGCTTACAGGCACTATAAAAGTTCCATAAAAGAGCTTCTATATCTTGAGTGGGTAAATGAGTTAGTTTGCTAGACGGGCTCATTTATTCTTTTTTTATTTAGTGGTTTCCATATCTTTTTTTATTAAATCTAAGATGTATGCTGACTTGCTAGGCTGATTGTCAAGGTGTTCAAGCATATCCGTGTCACTTTTAGGTACAAGGATAGTTACACGGCGGTAATTTTCTTTTGAAAAGTTGTTGATGTACTTGTATTGGTCAAATTCACCGCTTTTTTTTCTAGGCATTTTTTCTCCTTCCTGTTGAAATAATTGAGAAGGGGCTGTATAATGAATTTGGTTATTTGTTTTTGATGTTGACTGTTATCGTAAGAATGTGAATCTCACCGATATCAATCGACATCTTTTTTACTTTTGGACGCTCCTTTTTTCGCCTTATTGACGTTTTAACGAACCCCACAAGCCATTTAAATAATCTATCAAATACATTTTTCATCATTCTTTACCTCCTCGAATCTTAGATGAATGTGGTGGAGGTGTTTGATGAAGCCCCTTTGTTTGTAAGGCTACGATCACCTTACATATATTTTTATACTCACTCTTATAATAATGTTAACACTTTTTGCTTTTTTCTTTATAATTATTTTATATATTATATATTTTTATTATTAAACATTCTAAAGTATTGCTGTATCTTAAAAGATTATATATACAAGTTTTATTAAATCTAATAGATGCGCAGATTTGCTTGGCTGACTGTCATGGTGTTTAAGCGTTGCCTTATCACTTCTAGGCATTTTTTCTCCTTCCTGTTGAAATAATTGAGAAGGGCTGTATAATGAATTTGCTTATTTATTTTTGGACGTGTCAGAATTGACGGTTATATGATTGATTAAACCGATAATTATGATTGCGTTCTTTTTTTGTTTATAATTTTATCCTTAACGCTGATAAATTGTGTAAGGGTCTATATAATAATACTCGGTGTTTATCTGGTTACGTTTCTATCGTGTCTCATTGGCGTGATAACGATAGTAACTCAACTTTTTTGATTTTGACTTTTAACCATTTAGATTCCCATTTTGGGAATCTGCTATAACGAATCGTTCTGTCAGGCCTATACCGATAATGAATGGGGCGGTGAAACGCCGACTCAGGTCGATACGGATAATAAGTAAAACCGTCGCTCTGTCAGGACGAAACGCCCCTCAGATAAAAAAGTTCTGTAGTGGCTATATAATACCGTCGTGAATTGCGACTATATTCTCATTTTGGAAACATGTTCCTATTCATGAACATAAAAAAACAGAAATTGCCCACATTTTTAACATTTACAACTCATGAAGCAAAATAAAAACCCTTTGGGAATGTACCAAAACCGAATAAGGTATTTTCTTTGTCTTTCTTAAATTCTATTGGAAGCTCTTCTATTTCTCTATATAATAAAAAAAGCAAACGGAGGAAACGTTATGGAACTCAACAATCTGTTACTACACTTACACGACAAAATAGAAACAAGTGAACTTGTAGATCAAATCAATACAATCATAGAAGAATTAGAAGATATAGCAGATCAGGTCGAAGACTATGAAGAAGAGACCGACGATCTAAACGATCAGATTGAAGATCTAGATAACCAACTACAGAAGGTAGAAGAACAGCTCTATCATGAACATGAACAACGCTTACAGGCAGAACTACAACTCATTATTGCCAAAGGTGTTATCCGCAATTATTCCATCGATGAAATATTACGTATCATCACTATGATTCCGGATTTCTATGGGAAAGTGACCGCACAAGATATCGAACAGATCGTTTCTCAACTCTTATAACACTAAAAGGAGACTTCCAAATGATTTACTTTGGAGGTCTCCTTTTCATTACCAAATTTTATTTCTTTATGAAAGCAAGAATCTCATCTTTTCTTGCTTGCATATCTGTATAACCAAGATCATATAACTTTTGACAGTTCTCTTCGTCTCCCTTAAAACGAGAAACTTTGATATTCTGAGAAGGTAATACATGAATTGCTTTTCCCTCTGCAACAAGATCTTTTACAATACCAATCTGCTTATAATAGTTCAGATGACGTACCGCATAGTCTTTTTCCACCTGTGGATATTCTTTGTAAATATGACGCATCACAAAACGAATTAATTTACTGGATGGCTTACGTACATAATCTGCAGGCTTTGTTGTAATAACAAGAAATTTTGTACAACCTTGTTCCTGAGCACGTTCAATTGGAATCATCTTTGTAATACCACCATCCAACAAATGCATGCCATTATATTCAATCACTGCCGAAGCAACAGGTAGCGCACAAGAACCTAATAATAGCTCCATACCAGCATCCATTTCTTTTGGTCCAAAATATTCTGTACGACCATGTTCGAGTACATAGGCACCAATTTCGATATTTGGATTCTTATCAATCAATGGTTGAAGAGTCATACCTTCTTTTCCTTTTAGGTCTTCTTCAAAGATACGACGATACGCTACATAATAACCTTCTTTCATCAATGCCTTAAGCCCAACCGTCTCTGGCTCAGAAGCATAATGAACTGACATATTATAAGGAATTTGACGATTGTTCATCTCATAACAACAAAGATAGACGGCACCACTGGAAATACCTACTCCATAGTCAAATGCAATCCCATTGTCACTGAGCCAAGCAAGTGCACCGGCTGTATATGCACCACGTACACCTCCGCCTTCCAGCACTAGTCCGATTTTTTCCATAATTTCTTTTCTCCTCGTTAGACAAGCGGAATGAAGAGATTTAGAATCATGCGCATAATCCGAATCAGAATATTAACATGTTTCTCTTCTTCCACAGTTACAAGATGTGATTTCTCCAGGCTCTTTTCAAAATCTTCCCGAATCGGAATCACTTCAGGAGTATTGTACATCAGAACTCCTGTCTCATAATGTAAAAAATAACTTCGATAATCCATATTTGCACTACCGATAATCGCATACTGATCATCTGCCACAAAATTCTTTGCATGATTGAAGCCTGGCAAATACTCATATACTTTTACACCTGCTTGGATCAAACGTCTATAGTTTCCACGTGTAATTTGAAATACAAGCTGTTTGTCTGGAATATGAGGAGTCAATATACGTACATCGACACCATTCTTTGCGGCAATCATCAATGCTTGAATGACCGATTCAGTAGGAATCAAATAAGGGGTATCAATGTATATATATTTTTTTGCATGACTGATCATATTCAGTTGCATCGTAAGAGCCATTGTTTCTTTATCCGTTGGGGTATCGGAATATGGCTGATAATAGCCACCATCACTTGTAATCGCGCATGGAAAACGATACTCTTCATATTCCGGTAGACCAATTCCATAAGGACGACAATAGCTGAGCATTCCTAAGAACATGACCGTATAGGACCATACAGCCTCTCCCTCTAACATGACCGCACTATCTTTCCAATAACCAAAGCGTGTAATACGATTCATATATTCGTCAGCCAAATTGACCCCACCGGTAAATGCAATTTGATTATCAATGACTGTGATCTTACGATGGTCACGATTGTTCATCTGAATGATAAAGGCGGGACGAACATGATTGAAACGATATGCTTCAATGCCCATTTCACGCAATGTCGCATCATAATTGAACGGTAATGTGATACTACCAAAATCATCATAGATTACTTTAACTTGAACTCCTTCCGATACTTTCTGTTTCAAAACTTCTAATACTTCATCCCATACACTTCCAGCATCCACAATAAAGAATTCAATAAAAATAAAATGCTTTGCTTGTTTTAATTTTTCTAGATAGACAGGAAACCAATCTTCTCCACTGGAAAAATATTGGGAACGTGTATTTTTGTATACCGGAAAGTTCCCAGTACTACTTGCATAATGGAACATAGGGAACGCATCGGAATGTTCCTGTTTTAGCTCTTCATTTAATTGTGTATCTACTTTTAAAAGACTGTCCATATTCTTATTTGCTTTTGTTGTACCATTGAACAGCTTCTTTGGCACTTTTCGATTTCCCGCTAATATATAGAGTGGAATTCCTACAACAGGGGCTCCTAATATAATAATTGCCCAAGCAATCTTATAAGCTGGATCTTCATCACGATTAATGACTACAATTACCGTAAGAAATGAGAATAGACTCATAAATGGTAATAAAGATGCGGATAGCGTGACCCGATAAAATAAAGTAGCTAGGAATACGAACTGAATGATTACGAGTGGTGCTACAATCATCAATCTACTTGTTAGAATCTTCAATAATCTTCGCATAGGCTTATTCTATCACAGGAATCTCCTACATTCGTACATGACTTCCTACAGATCATAGTGAAAGATACATTTTTTTGTCTCTCCACGTTCATATAACCAATGTTCTTTCGGCACATCTACAACATCTTCCAAGGTCCCCCCAAGACGGATCAATGTCTTTTCCGACGCTATATTATCGGGTGAACAAGTAATAATTAATTCTTTCATCGCATATTTCTCTTTGGCAAGAGAAAATAATAAAAGACATGCCTCATAGGCAAGATGATGTCCTCTATACCTTTCATAAATCCGATAACCGATATTCCCTGCATAATAGAGTTCTTCATTCATCCCAACACGCAGATCACATTCTCCAACTTCGCAATCTGTACCAGCTAGAACAATATGATAATCAATCATCTCTACCCAATCATTTTTACGAGAAGGTTTTACAACGATATCTGTAACAAGATCTACGACTTGTCCCTGTGTTCTTTCTTGTCTTACCCATGGCCACAACATATTCTTATTATCGCACAATTATATATACGAAAAAAAGAGAACTGCACTAAGACAGCTCTCCAATAATTCTAGGTAGATCCGCAACGGTAATAATACCTTTCGGTTCTTCATCCGCATTTCCATGATCTGTAATAATAACGGCCAAGAGAACTGCACCATGATTTAAAGCTTTATCAAATCCACGCAAGGCAACCTGTACATTCACATTCGAACGTAAAAAAAGAACTCTTTCGTTCTTCTTCGATGTCATAATATCTTTAACCGGAGCGTCCTTTGGATGTTCTTGCATTGCCCACGCTGCCACTTCTTCTAATGTGACAATCCCACAATACTTCTGTTTATCATAAACAAGTAACTTTGAAGTATGCATCTTCTCCATCAAAGCATAGACATAATGAATACTATCTTCGGGATGAACAATACGTACTGGACTAGTCACAAACCCCATAATATTGCGATCATGTTCCAACAAATAAGCAATATGCTCAATATCTTCTGTTACAGAAAGACATGGTTCCGCAATAATTTCATTTTCTTTTCCACGTGTATGGACAATTGCATTACGTAATTCATGATATTCTCTTAGATCATTCTGTCTACGTGATACGACCGCACTCTCTTTTGCACAACGATTCAGAAGTTGTGAAAAAGGAATATAATGTGATTCTCTTGCTAATTTAAATAAAGAACTTTCTACTCTTGCATAAGCGCTTAAGAAACGTTCTGCATTTGGATACGGATGTTTATTCGATTCCATAATATTTTTTCAAAGCTGTATAATATAGATCCGCAGCTTTTTTATATCCTTCCTCATTTGCCCAACGATCAACATCTGCCTGATTTGTAACTCGGAATGAATCCGATACTACAACTGGCGCTTCACTTGCCTTCATAATATCCCATGTATCATATTGGTATTCCGTTGTATCATCGGCATCGACATTTAAGATGGAATATGTATTCTCATCAAATGGCTCATAGTACATATATCCCATAAAGACATTCCAACCATCTGCCGCAAATTCTCTACCAATGGTCTGTGCTGCTGCCAAAGATACTTTATTAGCACTATCGGTAGGAATATCGGCATAAATCTTCTGTCCACTCTGTTCGGGATTGGGGTTGCCTCCTGCATGGATACTCAAAACAAGATCTGGATGTATTTTATTAATTACTTCCGCACGTTCCGTCACGGTTGCAGCCTGTCCTTTTTCATGTGTTAGTTGTACTGCAAAATGATCATCTTCTTGTAGCTTAGTAGACAAGGCCTCGACAATCGCTTGCGTGACATCCGCTTCTTTTACGATTCCTTCATAGCCCGGTTGATCTCCACCATAGGCTGCATCTAATACAATTGTTATCTGCTTATTAGAAGTGCATCCCCCTATCGCAGTTCCCATTGTCAAAAAAATCAATAAGATTATTAATATGATTATCATTGGATCTCGAAAGTCCAACTTTTTTCTCGTATCGTTATGACTCATCTTTTTCCCCCTCAAGATCTTCTAAGGCTGCATCTGCCGCCATATGACGCAATACTTTCTGAATATATTTTTCTAAATCCCCATTCCTTGAATAATCCGCTTTCACAGTATAATTGACACGACCATCTCTTTTCAGCTGTTCCGCTGTTTCTTTATGTGCATCATAAACTGCAATCGAACGTCCACCATACTCTTTCACAAGTTTCATACATGGTACATCTGTAATACCATCCGCAATATAAATCATACGTGTAAAAGGAATCGGACGCTTCTCTGGTGCTACATATTCATTGAGCCCTTTATCATCCTGTTCATCTAATACTTGTTTATTGATACGAAATATATATTGTGTCTTCGTTGTATAGTTGACGATACGCGCTGGCCATTCTGCCGTTCCTTCTTCCCCATAATAATAACGGCAAGCATAGATTTCACGGAACTTATCCGCAATGGAAGTACTTTGAATGATTTCTTGCATACCACTTGAAATAATATAATGTTCCACCTCTAAATTACAGAGCCGACCAAACGCATTAATCGAATCGAACCATTGTTCTACCCCTGGATAGAGCACAATCGCTTTCCCTAAATCAGTGAACATCTCTTTTCTTAATGGAACATCTAACTCTCGAAACTTCTGAGCTAATAAGAAGAGATAGGCACTGATCGCATCCATGTTATTCTGCTTTGTAAATTGTGTCACTTCTTTCCAGAAATCAACAGGATCATCATAGCCTAAAGCAGGAATCAAGCTATATTCCTGCATATCTTTTGTACATAATGTCTTATCAAAATCGTAAACAATCGCTACTTTTTTCATACTTCGTCATTATAACACAGCCAAGGAACCCCAAAAGGAAAGAACCTTTTAAGAAATATAAAAAATGCAGAGATCACTTTTTTAACGCTCCACTAAGTTCTGTGATTATGGATCCTCTCCTATAATAGTTTGGCATAGTTCATTATTATAGGAGATTTATTTATAGCAGATATAATGATGGACAATGTGCAGAAACTCCCTGCTGCTATTGATCAGAATAGTAGAAATTCTTTTTACATCACTTTAAAACGTGATCCTATCAAGGATTGTTCCGTATGCAGTAGCGTTCGTATACCACTCCTGAGTATTACATGAAAAAAGCTATCCTCTTTGTGGATTGTTTCATGTGATCAAATAATTAAACGATAGCCTTAACAGATTTCAAAGAATATGATGGATTAAAACATTTGCAATTTCTACTTTCTCGTAATTGAAATCTGAATAGCAAGACAATTTTCAATAAAAAGTTAGGTAGATGTTGCTATTAACATGTTGTTAGCAATCAATAAAAACTTAAACAATGTTCACAAAACGAATCATGCAGAAAGGATAAGAAAACATCTTTTATACACAATCAACGAGACCGACTTCTGAGCCGGATAAAATAAATGTACGAACTATGCATAAAAAGGGTATAGCATCATGCGCTATACCCTTTTGATGTAAACCTTTTTTATCTCTGTAGTCCCTATAAGTTTAGATTTCTAATAATTTTAAGATACCAGCCACATAGATCTCTGCCTGTTTCAGCAATTCATCTACGGGACACCATTCATTTATATTATGAATACGATAGTCCGTATTTGGGAATGCACAACCAAATGCAATTGTATTATGGATTCCCTTTGCATACGTACCACCACCAATGACCATTGGCTGTGTCTCTGTATCTCCCGTTACTTCTTGATACGCTTCCGTTAAAGAAAGTACCAGTGGAGAATCTGCCGAGAAGAAGAGAGGTTCTACTGTATCATTGACGATTACTTCGCCACCTTCCTCTTCTAAATAGTCCTGCATATTCTTAACGACCTGCTTTCCCGTCATCGTAACTGGGAAGCGTACATCGATAGTTCCCTCAATGACACCATCTTTCATACCGATGACACCACAGTTAAGAGTCAGAGCACCATATTCATCCTTCAGATTGAGACCAAGCCCTTCTCCATCTGTATGTAAGCCGATATGACTACAGAAAAAATCTACAAATGGATCCTGATAGCCTGCTTCTTTGAGCCCCATTAATAAGTATGCAATCGCATTCTTACCAAGATCTGGTGTACTAGCATGAGCTGCTGTTCCTTCCGCTGTAATACGAACGGTATCTCCAAGATCTTCAATTGTATATTTCAGATCATTATTATTAAAATAATCTTCTAACTTCTTATTTGAGAAAGAACATTTATCTACAACAATATAACAGGATGCACATACAATATTGGAGGCACTTCCACCACCAATATCATGAATCGCTGTCTTGCGAGAACGATAGATAGCACTTACCATTCCTTTCTCCCCATGGATACATGGGAAGTCTCCATCTGGCGTAAAACCAAATGTAGGCTGTTCATCATGTTCTACATAATATTTAAGTCCACGTGAACCGGTCTCTTCATTTGTTCCCATGATAAGACGAATTCTCTTCTTTAAGTCAATTCCCATATCACGAATGACCTTTAATGCGATCATACTAGCAACCACAGCCCCTTTATCATCCGCAACACCACGACCGTACAGAATACCATCTTTCTCCGTCATCTGATAAGGATCTGTATTCCATCCATCTTCTTTCTTTGCTGGTACGACATCCAAATGACCGACCACTGCGATCATTTCGTTGCCTTCCCCCATTTCGCCATAACCAATGTAATTATCTAAGTTGACTGTCTTAAGACCATCTTCCTTACACATCTCTAATGCGGCTAACAGTGCATCTCTTGGTCCCGCACCAAATGGTGCATCGGGAAGAGGAGTACCTTCCTCACTGTTGATTGCGATTAATTTTCCAAGCCTTTCAACAAGCTCTTCACGGTATCCGTCTACCATTGAATGTACATCCATGTCAGTTCCTCCAAACTATAACTGTTTATATACAATGTTATATTATACAACAATTCTCAGATTTATCATCCAAGCGTAATTTCTAACCCGATTGGGCAGTGATCCGAACCAGTTACTGCATCATAAATCGGGAGTTTAGGAGTTGTAAAAAATATCGAATTTAAGATCGTGGCTTATTTA
>CAUWDF010000060.1:0-10879 GCA_963557245.1 uncultured Bulleidia sp. | reverse complement strand
ATTCATGGACTTTTATTTTTTATAAGTGTTGCACTTAAAATGATAATTCATCGTATTAAAAGGTGAGATGAGTTTAGTTGGCCCTCGTCCATACCTTCCAAGAGAAATCGAAGATATGGGTGATTACTATAACAGTATTATTCAGTGTAAACCTGGTATTACTGGCATGTGGCAGACGCATGGTAGAAGTGATGTAGACTTCGAAGAACGTTTGGAGTTAGATGATTACTACTATCGTAACTGGAATATCTGGTTGGATGTCACATTGTTCATTAAGACAATTGATCAGGTAGTGCATGGAAAGGGAGCTATGTAATTCCAGTTACATAGATGTGTGGCGTGATCTATCTTTTATCCATGACTATATATATTCATGGTTAAATAGACCACGCTATTTTTATGAAGTAAGAAATCATATGGAAAGGAGCATGCAAATGAGAATAGCAATGTTAGGACAGAAGAGAATTCCCTCAAGAGAAGGTGGAGTAGAAGTCGTTGTAGAACAGCTCGCTACAAGAATGGTTGAACGTGGGAATGAAGTCACTTGTTTCAATCGTGGTGGTCATCATGTCAGTGGTGATGAGTTTGACGGGGAAAAACAAAATGAGTATAAAGGAATTCATTTAAAAACAGTCTTTACTATTGATAAGAAGGGTCTTGCGGCTATGACCGCTTCTGCGGCAGCTTCTATCCATGCAGCATTGGGAAAATATGATGTGGTTCATTTTCATGCGGAAGGTCCCTGTGCAACACTGTGGTTACCAAAATTATTTGGTAAAAGATGTATCGCTACCATTCATGGTCTTGATCACCAACGCGCAAAGTGGGGAAAGCTTGCCAGCACTTATATCATGATGGGAGAAAAATGCGCTGCAAAGCACGCGGATGAAATCATTGTATTAAGTAAAAGTGTACAGGACTATTTCTGGAATACCTATCATAGGAAGACAACATATATTCCAAATGGTGTTAATCGTCCTACTCTTATTCTGGCAAATGAGATTACAAAGAAATGGGGATTGCAGAAAGATTCCTATATTTTATATTTAGGAAGACTCGTTCCTGAGAAAGGTCTTCGTTATCTCCTAGAAGCCTTTAAACAGGTTGATACGGACAAAAAACTTGTAATAGCTGGTGGATCTTCTGACACTAGTGAATTCATGATAGAAATGAAAGAACTGGCGAAAGATGATGCGCGTGTTGTATTCACAGGATTTGTACAAGGACAGGAATTACAGGAATTATATAGCAACGCATATGTCTATACTTTACCAAGTGATTTAGAAGGCATGCCATTATCTCTTCTCGAAGCTATGAGTTATGGAAATTGCTGTCTGACTTCAGATATCGGTGAATGTAAGGATGTAGTGGAAGATAAAGCTGTAACTTTTAAAAAGAGTGATATACAGGATCTTCAGAAGACTTTACAAAAACTTTGCGATGAACCAGAAGTTGTTGAAAAATATAAGGTACAAGCAGCAGATTATATCTGTGATAAATATAATTGGGATGATGTGGTAGACAAGACATTGATGTTATATGAAGGCAAAGATGAGGTGGAACAATGATTCGAATTTTACAGTGTGTAAATGATATGCATAGAGCAGGACTGGAAACAATGTTAATGAATTATTATCGTAACATTGATCGTACAAAGATCCAGTTCGATTTTTTGACACATAGACCTCATAAAAGTGATTACGATGATGAAATCCTAAGTTTAGGAGGAAAAGTGTACTATGCTCCAAGACTGTATCCTCAGAATTATCCAAAATATTTTAAATGGATGAAAGAGTTCTTTGCAGAACATCCGGAATATAAAATTGTTCATTCTCATATTGATGCAATGAGTTATTTACCTTTAAAAGCAGCAAAGAAATCTGGTATACCTGTACGGATAGCACATAGTCATAGTACATCTATTGATAAAGATTTTAAGTATCCTTTAAAACAATATTTCCGTTATAGATTACCATCAGTTGTAACTGATGAGTTTGCATGTGGTGTAGATGCTGGTAAGTTCCTTTTTAGAAATAATAATTTTACATTGATTCCAAATGCTGTAGAAGCTCCTAAGTTTTATTTTAATCAAAATGTTAGAGAAGAAGTCCGAAATGAGTTACATATTTCAGATGAAACATTTGTTTTAGGTCATGTAGGAAGAATTTCTTATCCTAAAAATCACAAGTTTTTGATTGATATCTTCAAAGAAGTGCAGAAATTAAATCCAAATTCAATATTATTAATTATTGGAACAGGCGATATGGAAGAAGAAGTAAAAGAGTATGCCAATCAAAGTGGTGTTAATGAAAAAATTCGATTTTTGGGCAATCGTGATGATGCATATAGGTTATATCAAGCATTCGATGTGTTTTTGTTACCATCTTTGTTTGAAGGTGTACCTTTGGTGGGAGTTGAAGCTCAGTTTGCAGATTTACCTTGTTTCTTTTCTGATAAAGTACCTGTTGAGGTCCACTTTAGTGATAAAACACATTTTATTGAGTTAAATAAATCTGCAAAAGAATGGGCAACTGAAATTGTTAATGTAAATATCCAAGGTCGAAATTCTAATAAATCAATACTAACCAACGCTCATTACAATATTCAAACGGCCCATACACTTTTAGAGAATATATATATTAGTCTCTATAAAAATGCAATGGAGGATACAGAATGTCAGTAAAACATAATAACTATAAAAGAGTCTTACATCGTATATTAGAAGAATTTGATGCAACAAAAAGAATAATTAATGTAACCAGTTTAAAAGAAGGATTAGAAACTTTTCGAGCCAAAGTTGATATTCAAATCATGAATCATAATGGTTATTTTGAAAATGAAACAAGAAAAAAACAGTTATTGAGAAAACACGATATAATGCTCCGTTATTATGAAAAAACATTTGGTGAGTTTCTAAAAACATACGATTATAACCATGGAAATGTTAAATTACCAAAATCTGAATATGCAGATTGTATTTGGATTTGCTGGTGGCAAGGTTTAGATCAAGCTCCAAAAATTGTAAAAGCGTGTGTTCAATCTATTAAACGTAATGCCGGAAATCATAGGGTCATCCTTCTTACAGAAGATAATTATAAGCAATATGTCGATATTCCAGAGTGGGTTGAAGAGAAAAAGAACAAAGGAATTATTACTCGAACTAATTATTCTGATCTTTTGAGACTTTCCTTGTTAGCCAAGCATGGTGGTATGTGGTTAGATTCGACTTTCTTTTGTACAGCTCCAGTATTAGATGATTATTTTAAGAAACCACTATGGTCTATTAAACGACCAGATTATGGTCATGTTTCTGTTGCATGCGGAAATTTTGCTGGCTATTCGTTAGCATGTAATGAAGACAATCGTTATATATTTATGACGATTCGTGACTTCTTTTTAAACTACTGGAAACATAATGATACAATGATAGACTATTTAATGGTTGATTACATGATTGTCTTAGCAGAGAAGTACGATAAACGTATCGCAGATGCATTTGCTGCTATCGAGCCAAACAATCCAAATTGTGATGAACTGTATAAAGTATTAGGTGACACATATGATGTAGAAAAGTGGAATCATCTTAAACAAGATACATATCTATTTAAATTAACATGGAAGAACGTATATTCTGATACACAAGATACTTTTTACAAAAGAATTGTTGAGAATAAATTAAATGAAAGTGAAAAGAGAGATGGAAATGAATAGCACTAAAGTATCTGTTATTGTTCCTATATATAACGTAGAAAAGTATCTTGTTCGTTGTTTAGAGACTTTGATTCATCAGACTTTACAAGAAATAGAGATTATTTTAGTAGATGATGGTTCTACAGATAGTTCACCTAAAATCTGTGATGAATATTCTAAAAAAGATAGTCGTATTAAAGTGATTCATAAACAGAATGCAGGTCTTGGTATGGCACGTAATACGGGTCTTGATGTAGCGACAGGAGAATATGTAGGATTTGTTGATTCAGATGACTTTGTAGATTTAAATACATATGAAAAGTTATATGCAACAGCTAAAAAAACGAATGCAGAAATGGTTGTTTGCAATTACTATTCCTTTCAGACAAATTGTAATAAAGTTACAAAAATGAATACCATTTCTTCTTCGAGACAAATAAAAAAATCTGAGATGTTGAAATTGGCTTGTCAGCTTGTTGGTAAAGATCCTAGATATGACGAAGATGATATAGGAATGTCAGTTTGGAAAAATTTATATTCTTTACAGTTTTTACGTAAAAATAACTTTCAATTTTGCTCTGAAAGAGAATTTGTATCAGAAGATGCAATATTTGATTTAACAGTTGTTCCAAATATGAGAAGTGTTCAATTAGTAACAGAGGCATATTATTATTACTGTAATAATGATTCTGAATCCTTGTCATTAAAGTTTAGAAAAAGCAGATTTGAAGAATATAAAAAATTATATTTAAAAGAGTTGGATATTTTAGAAAAAAGCAATTACTTTGAACAGGGAAAATATTATGTGGCTACTACTTTTTTAGGTAACATTAGAGCATATTTAAAGCAGGTTGCTGCATCTAATTTGAAGCATAATGAAAAGAAAACAATTGTTTTAGATATCATAAATGACAAGATAGTGCATTCAGTCTTTGAATGGTATCCATATGAAACAACACCATTACTTCAAAAAACATTTTCAAAATGTTTAATTACTAACAAAAGTTCGCTCGTTTTGTTTTTAGCTAAAATGCAAAGCATAAAGGATAAATTATGATAAAAGACATTCTAAAAAAAATCTTATTTGGTCCAGAAGCAGATTCAAGTTCTTACATAGAATATTTAAGACGAAAAGGAATGAAAATAGGGGAAGACTGTACAATATATTCTCCACGTAAAACAGTTATAGATGAACAGTATCCATGGCTTATTTCTATTGGAAATCATGTACGAATAACCGAAGGAGTAATTTTATTGACTCATGATTATAGCTGGTCGGTTTTAAAAAGAGTAGATATTGGAAATGGTAAAGGTGCAATTTTAGGAGCTGCAGGTACTGTCGATATTGGCAATAATGTGTTTATAGGAATGAATAGTATTATTTTAAGGAATACTGTTATTGAAGATAACGTTATTATTGGCGCAGGGAGTGTAGTATCTAAAAAGTGTGAATCTGGTTGGGTATATGCAGGAAATCCTGCCAAAAAAATCATGACGGTATTGGATTTCTATAAGAAAAGAGAAAACTTACAGTTAGATGAAGCAAAAACTTTAGCAAGGAAATATTATGAAAGATTTCATGAAATTCCACCAAAGGCAACTTTTCATGAGTTTTTTATGTTATTTGAAGATGATCAACCCCAAAATAATGTGTTTAATGACAAAATGAAACTATGCGGAAATTATAATGATAGTTTGGAATATATTAGAAAGAACAAAGCAAAATTTTCTGATTATGATGAGTTTATAAAGTTTTGTTTGAAAGAGGATAAAAAAAATGTCGATTAAAAAAAAATTAAAAGCTCTATTACCAGATAAGGTGCTCTATGTATATTCTGTTATAAAATTAATACCTAAATATATAAAGAGTATTGGTGAAAACCAAAAGCAGAACTATAAAGAGGTAAAGTTTTATTCCGATGAAAAAACAGTGGATGAAATTGTAAATAATCATAAGTCTTTAAGTAGATTTGGTGATGGTGAATTTATGTGGATGACTGGAGAAAAATTAAATTCTTTTCAGGATTATTCGGATCAATTTGCACAAGATTTAGTTAAAGCATTTCAGAATAAGAATGATAATCTGCTGATAGGTATTCCATATGGAATATTTAATAGTGAAAACTGTAATTTACATGCAAAAATGCATTGGTCAATCGTAAAGTCAGAATTTTATGCAAGATTAGTTAAGTTTATTGATTTTAATAGAACATATAGTAACGCTAGTATTACAAGACCATATATTGATTATAAAGATTATGACTTTAGTACACAGGCTTTTAAAAATTTAAAGCGTATATGGAATGATAAAGAAATTGTAATTGTTGAAGGCGAAAAAACAAAACTAGGCATGGGAAATGACTTGTTTAATAATGCTCAAAAAATTGAAAGAATCATTTGTCCTGCAACAAACGCATACGGAAAATTAACTGAAATTGAAGAATGCATTGAGAAGAATGTTTCTAAAAATCAGTTAATCTTAGCTGCTTTAGGCCCTACAGCCTCTATTCTTGCTTCTGATATGTGTAATAAAGGGTATCAAGTAGTTGATATTGGACATATAGATATTGAATATAGTTGGTATTTAAATCATTCTATTTTAAGAGATGCGGTACCTGGTAAATTTGTAAACGAGAGTGGAGAAAAAGACTGTTCTGATCTTTATGATAACAACATTGAATATGTTAATTCAATAATTGATAAGGTTATATAAGGTAATGTATGAGATTAAATATTTATAAACCTACATTATTAATTGTTCTATTGTTTCATGCTGTTTGTATTAATTTGCCTTATATAAATGGATATGGAATGATTCAATATTTATTTTTGTTAATTACAGGAATATTTTTATTATTTAGATATAGGACTTTTAAACGCAATCCGTTTCATTCTGTCAATATTTGGATGCTTTTTTATATTGGCATGGTTATAGTATCATCCTATATAAATAGGAATGCAGTAACTGAGAGGCAAGTGCTCTTAGTTGCAATTATATTTGCTGTGAAGATAGTGGAAATATTTTTCTTATTTGAATTTTTTGCTATTAAAGGAAAATTTAAAGAACTAATCTCTACATTATTCTATTTAACTTTGTTTTATTGTGTGTTATCAGATATCACATTATTAATTTTTCCGAATCTGCATGTTCAAAAAGGAATGTATTATTTAATTGGTAATAAATTTGAACTATCTTATTTACATTTACAATTATTAGTTTTATTTCTTCAGAGACAAAAAAATAAAGGTGTTACTTCTAAAGCCGTAGGTAATAATGTACTTTTTATTACACTTGGTGTATTGTCTTTATTTATTTGCAGTAAGATTGATTGCTCTACAGGAATAATTGGTGTTGTTTTATTATTTGTTTTTTACTTTTTAAATTTTGAGAAAAAAGAGCAATTTAAAAAGCCATTTACTTTTTTTGCTATTTTATTTATAGCAGCTTCAGTATTGTTGTTATTTTCTAGTATTGTGACATGGGAACCAATTAGATATTTGATTGTGGACGTTTTACATAAAGATATTACATTAACAGGACGATTAAATATTTATAGTAAATTACATCTAGTATTTAACAATCATATTTTGCTGGGATATGGATTAGGAAGTAGTTATGAAGTTTCGATGAAATTAATAAGTGGACCGAATACGCAAAATGGAATTTTAGAAGTCATTCTGGAACAAGGTGTTTTATCACTAGGCTTATTGTTAATTGTGGTATATAAAGTATTTAAGTTTAATTCTAAAAATGCTAATTTTACTTATTTAATACTCATTTTGTATATTTATGCTTTATTTGCTTCTATTGAAATAACATTGAATTTATCTTTTATTACTTGGTTAGCTTTACTTCTTGTAGCAAAGTATACTCCGTTGCAAAAAAAAGAAAGATTGGAGGGTTAGAATGGAAGGATCTATAGCAAAAAATGCAATATTTAATGTACTATATAAAGCTCTTTCGGTAGTATTTCCATTAGTTATTGTTTCCTATGCATCTAGAATATTAGGCGCTAGTGGTATAGGAATCGTTTCATCAGCTCAGAATTTTGTTACATATTTTTCAATCTTTGCTGCGTTAGGAATTCCTTCGTATGGAGTTCGATTGATTTCACAAACTAAGAAGGATCCAGAAAAGTGTAATAGATCTTTCACAGAGCTTTTTGTTATAAATCTTTTCTCTACATTGACTTGTACGGTATTATATTTTATCTTGCTGAATGTCTTAAATATAAAAACTACTGTTTTGAATTATATATTTTCGACTTTGATTATTCTTAATGTATTTAATATTGACTGGCTATATGAAGGGTTTGAAAAATATGATTATATTGCAATTCGAAGCTTAATAGTAAAAGGCATATCTTTAGTATTACTGTTTTGGTTAGTAAAAGATAAGCAGGATATTGCAATGTATGCTTTGATTGTTTGCTTCGGAACAGCAGGTAATTATATTTTAAATATGTTTTCACTAAACAAATATGTGCATTTTCAATTTGCTGATTTGAATTTAAAGCAGCATATGAAAGTGATTATTGCTTTTTTTGGATCTGTAATTGCAATTGAAATATATAGTTTAGTGGATGTAAGTATGCTTACGTACTACACCAATTCTGAAGTAGTAGGTTGGTATTCAAATGCTAGTAAGATTGTAAAGATGCTTGCTAACACAATAACAGCAATCGGTGCAGTTATGTTACCGAGATTAAGTCTTTGCTTTATGGAGCATCGAACAAAAGACATCCGTAAGATTACTGTGAATTTTTTAGATGCAACATTAACAATTGCATTGCCAGCATCTGTGGGTATTTGTTTGGTCGCTAAAGATATTGTTTTGCTTTTATTTGGATCTGAGTTTTTACCATCTGTTTCTACAATAATTATCTTGAGTCCACTGATTATTTTGATGCCTTTATCAGGTGGTATATTTGGACAGTTACTATTAACATCAGAAAATGAAAATAAGTATTTACTCTGTGTTGGAGCAGGAACAATTGTCAACTGTATTTTAAATTATTTCTTTATTAAAACAATGTCTTATAATGGCGCAGCTTTAGCTTCGGTAATTACGGAATTAATAGTAAATATTGCGATGATTATATACAGTTCAAAAATTATTCGTTTAAAGATCAATATCAAAGGTATATTGAAAGCTTTAATTGGTACAGTGATGATGTTCGTATTTGTGTATCTAATACAGAAATTTATTTTAAGTAAAGTAGTAATTTCTGTTGTGGCATCATTGCTAATAAAAATATTAGTAGCAGTTTTAGTGTATTTTGCAGTTCTTTTCATTTTAAAACAGAAGTTTTTAATGTCGATTTTACATAAATTCGGGACCATTAAATAAAAATTAGAATTTTTACTAGCAAATGATTAGTGAGTTGTATATATTCGCTAATTTATATAACTGAATAAGAAAATCCTGCTAGAATTTAATATGCAATGAGAATATGGAGATTAAATATGAAATCAATATTAATTATAGGTGCTGGTGAGTTTGGCCAGATGGTACAGGAGACTGTTAAAGAGCTAGGATATGAAGAAGTTGTTTTCTTAGATGATGCGGTCAAACATTCCAATGTGATAGGAAGATGTAGTGATTATAAAGCTTTTTTAGAAAAGTATGATACTGCGATTGCTGCATTAGGAGATAATGGACAGCGATTATATTGGACAGAAAAGTTATTAGATGCTGGTTATCATGTTCCGGCGATTGTTCATCCATCTGCAGTCATCAGTCCAAGTGCTCATATTGGAGCTGGTAGCTTTGTCATGCAAAGAGCGGTTGTCAATACGAATACGGTTGTAGAAGAAGGGGTCTTAATCAATAGTGGAGCGGTCGTAGATCATGATTCTCATATTGCAAAAGGCGCTCATATTGGTCTTGGTAGTGTTGTAAAGGCAAACTGCCAGATTGAAGAAGGACGTAAAGTAGAGGCTGGTGAAGTTGTTTTTTCTACCAGGCGAAAGATTGATGGCGTAAATTCGAGAGATTTAGAAGATGCACTTTATGCATTTGGTTTTGGCCAACAGTGTAGTTATGTAAAGCCATTTGGTGAAGGGCATATCAACGAGACATATGCAGTCTATATGCCTACTGAAAATGGGGAAGATGAATTTGATTATATCTTACAGAGAGTCAATAACAACGTCTTTAAAGATCCAGCCGGAGTCATGGAGAATATCTTTAGTGTGACAGAGTATTTACGTGATGTCATTCGTAAAGAAGGTGGTAATCCGGATCGAGAGACACTGTCTTGTATCAAGACCAAAAAAGGAGATACTTATTTTGAGGACAGTGAAGGACAGCCATGGAGAAGTTATCACTATATTGCCAACTCTGTTTGTTATCAAATGGTAGAAGATCCAGAACAGTTCTATCAGTCTGGTAGTAGTTTTGGACATTTCTTAAAACAGTTAGGAGACTATCCAGCGTCTAGTCTAAAAGAGACAATTCCTAATTTCCATAATACAGTGAAACGCTTTGAAGCTTTTGAATTTGCTTTAAAGAGAGATATTAAGAATCGTGCCTATACATGTAAGAAAGAAATTCAATTTGTTCTAGATCGTAAAGATGATTGTTCTGTATTAGTCAATCAACAAGAAAAAGGGATCCTTCCCTTACGTGTAACGCATAATGATACAAAACTAAATAATATCTTATTTGATGCGGATACAGGCAAAGGTCTATGTATTATTGATCTCGATACGATCATGCCAGGTCTTGCGGCAAATGATTTTGGAGATTCGATTCGTTTTGGCGCCGCTACAGCAGCGGAAGATGAGAAGGACTTAGATAAGATGCATTTTGATATCCATCTTTACGAGATGTATACGAAAGGATATCTAGAAGAAACAAAAGATGTCCTGACTACAGAAGAAGCGGCTAGCTTGCCATGGGGTGCTCGTCTGATGACATTAGAGTGTGGTATGCGTTTCTTGACCGACTATCTACAGGGCGATACCTACTTTAAAACGAACTACCCAGAACATAATTTAGTTCGCGCACGTACCCAGTTCCGTCTTGTTGAAGAAATGGAAAAGCACTTCACAGAAATGCAGGAGATTGTGCAAAAATATTATAAATAATTGGATAAAGTATAAGTCTTGTTTATTGACAAGGCTTTTTTACTGAGTAATTTGTCAAATTAAGTGCAACATCTAATGTGAGTTTATAATTTCGTTT
>CAUWDF010000059.1:0-11039 GCA_963557245.1 uncultured Bulleidia sp. | reverse complement strand
ATAGAAAGATGAAACTTTAATTATTTCGTCTGTCTACTTTAATGGGAATGTACCAACCCAATTTTGGAGGTTCATTATATTTATATAAATCTTTTTTAGTGATTATTTAACACTTTCAACAAGTTTACGAACTAATTCTTCGTCAACAATGTCATAGTCATTCTGATGTGGCTCACTTAAATAGCTATAAGAAACATGATTACGTGTTGTAGTTGTATCTTCCGCATAGTTCTTGCAAGAAGAATGAACCTGCTTAATACCCGTTTCTTCCATTAAAGACTTTGCATTAGTAGCATTCATTCCACTACCAGCTAAAAGCTCAATCTGATTACCATAGCGATCCTGAAGCTGCTTTAATAAAACCGTTCCCTGAACAGCTTTCGCTTCCTGACCACTTGTTAAAATACGATCCGCATGTAAAGCGATTAATGTCTCTGCCGCTTTAAATGGATCTGGAGTTACATCAAAAGCACGATGGAAGACCGCTTCGCCACCATATTTATGGATAAGATCAATCATTTTCTTCGTATCATCTTCTTTGATTGTTCCATCCGGATTTAAGAAGCCAAAAGCCAAGCCATCTGCGCCATTCTTCATGAGAAGTTCTGCATCTTCAAACATAATTTTTGTATCATTTTCATCAAAACAGAATCCGGCAGCACGTGGACGTACCATACAGATTACTTTTAAATCTGTTTCTTTTTTAACATGAATCAATGCAGAAAGACTTGGCGTAAGACCTCCAACACTTAATGCACTATTTAACTCAACTCGTTTCGCTCCACCATGATAAGCAGCTAAACAATCCTGATAACTACCTGCACAAACCTCAATCATTTACATCACCATTTGCCACACGGAAAATACTTAATGCATAAATTTTTGCATTTGTTATTAAATCGCTACGATCCATCCATTCATTTGGATTGTGGCCAATACCTTTCTGACCTGGGAAACTTGGTCCAAAAGGAACAATATTTGGCATAATCTTTGCATAAGTGCCTCCTGTTGTTGTAACAGGAGTGCCATCCATTCCAGTCACTTTTTCATATGTGTCTTTCAATGTACGACATAAGAAACAATCTTTTTCAAAACGAACTGGATTATAATTACTAGCACATGTTAAAGTCAGTCCTTCTGGAATTTTTTCATGAATTTTTTCCATGATCTCATCATTTGTAATCGAAGCAGGATAACTTAGAGTAAACTCAATGGTTAAGCAATTTTCACCATGTACGAGCTTAATACCACGTAACTGCATCTGTCCAAACTCAGGATCACAGATATCTAATCCAAGCTTATTTGCGTGATCATTACTTGTTAGAAGATATTCATTAACAAAATCATTAAATGTATCCTGATCCTCATAAGACGCCTCTACATGATAAACACCACGTCCTCTTTCAGCATAAACAACAGGATACTTGCAATCTGGTGTCCACCCCATAATTGGAGGCTTACGAACAGATAAATAATGCTGAAGATCTTCAAAACCTGTTTCTTCGTTTGTGCCAAACATAACATAAACAGGATGTTTTAGTTTTATTCCTAATTCTTTAATTGCATATAATGCATAGAGACAGGAAAGAACAGGACCTTTATTATCTAAAATTCCTCTAGCAAAAATACGTCCTTCCTCATTCTCATAAGCAGAAAATGGATCATGATTCCAGCCATCCCCAACCGGTACAACATCAAGATGACCCATAATACCTACATAGTCATCCCCTTCGCCATATTTTGCGATACCGACCATATGATCGACATTTTCTGTCTGAAATCCAAGACTTTCAGCTAATTTTAATGTTTCTTCTAAAGCAGTGTTAACACCTTCTCCAAAAGGCATATTTTCTTTTGGTTCTGTCTGTACACTGTTTATACGTACAATCGATTTGATACCATCAATCATCTGATTGCTTATTTCATCGATTTTTTGAAGTAACTTTTCTTCCATTCTATTCACTACTTTCTGATAAGTGGAGCAGTACGGGTAGCCATATAATCATCCATCCATTCTTTACTTGCTACTTCGAAATACTGTTTGCCATTTTCATCGAATTTAACTAAGTAAACAGTTGGTTCATGACCTTCTGTAGCAACAGCGAAAGAGAATCCTTGAATGTTTGTAGCACATCCCCATTCACCTTTATTATTCATAGCAATGAGTGACATATCTCCAGCTTTTCCCCTACGTTCTTTTAATACCAAATCAAAATCACGTACCGCTTTTTCACAAGCTTCCTGAGGTGTAAGCCCTTCTTTCATAAGACGTACAATCTCATAGGAAACACAACCTTTCATTACATCTTCACCAAGACCGGTAGCACTTGCCCCACCGACTTTGGAATCAACATAGAAACCCGAACCAGCAACAGGAGAGTCGCCAACACGGCCTGGATGCTTCATAAATAAGCCACTTGTACTTGTAGCACTAGTCATATGACCTGTCTCATCTAAGCAAACCATACCAACTGTATCATGACCAGAATATGGTTTTAATTCTTTGTTATCTGTTGTTTCTACAACACGATTGTGGTAGTGAATCTTAGCTCTTTCTGTAAGCATATTCTTACGTTCAAAGCCATTACGATGTGCATACTTCTCTGCACCTTCACCCACCAAAAAATTATTTACAGGTAGTGTGGAAAGTTTACGTGCAATACTAACTGGGTTAGCAAAATCTTTAATTGCTCCGACACAACCGACATCCAATGTAGTACCATCCATAAAAGCTGCATCTAGTTCCACTTCCATTTCTTCATTAGGAAGTCCACCATATCCTACACTCTTATAGAATTCGAAGTCTTCTACTGCTCTTACAGCTGTCTCAATTGCATCACCTGCATTTTCATGATTTGCAAGCATTTTATCCGCTTCGGTAATTCCTTCCAAAGCCATTCTCCAAGTTGCGATAATTCCGTACATTTCTTATCTCCTCCTAAAAGAAAATCGCTTTAAAAAAGCGATTTTACTTATTCTTGAATTTTTTCATCAAAACAAGTGCTTTTTTGAGTACTTTTTCAGCATCCATAACGCCATAATCAACTGGATCAATGACCATTACTGGAATTTCACTACCGTACTTATTGTTGATTTCATCAAATAAGAACTTTGTCTGTGGACCGATTAAAATACAGTCTAATGTTGTTTCTTCGATAATGTCCTGAATCTTCTTGTAAGAGAAAGCCTTACATTCAATTGGAAGATTGTGAGAATCCGCAACTTCCTGCATTCTCTGAGCCATCATACTTGTGGACATTCCGTTGTCACAGAATAAATAAACACGTTTCATGATATAACCTCCTTACAATTACTTTATTTTGTTTTCAATATCCTGAAATTTCTTAAAAATCACAATCTGCTGCTCTGCAAAACTCTTGTAGTTCTCAGCAGCCATTAACTGGTCTTCAGCATGCATCAAAAGGATATTTGGAGTAACAGGAGTTCCCTGTGCTTCCTGCTGAATTAAAGAAGCATGTGCTTCATGACCTTTTAAATAAATTTCGTCTCCTTCTTTGATTAAATCTTCTGCTTTAGAAAAATCATAATTCTGTGCTGCACGTGCTGCTTCAATATAATTAGATTTAGCTGTTCCTACACAAGAAATAATCTGAAAACTAATTAGTTCCAAACCTTCCATGTTATCCTCCTCAATTTCTTTATCTATATTTTACAACATACTTCATATTTTTGCATGAACTCATCTTCCTAAATACTAGGAAAAGATAACATTCGTAATTCCTAACGCTTAGGAAGCTCTATTCTTATAACAATTATACATTCTTACTTATAATATTAATATAGTTAGAAAAGAGGTTATTTATGCCAAAAAATTACAACTGGGATCTAAGTCCTCTCTACAAAGGATTTGATGATGAATCATTCCTGACAGATTATAAAAATTTTGAGAATTATTCAATTCACGAAGGTTCTCCGAATGAAGTTGCTCAACAACTAGAACAAATACAAGACTTATCTTATCGTTTACGTTTATTCACAACTCTAACTTTAAGCGTAAATGGGAATAATCCAGATGCTATCTTATGGTCTGGTAAAATCCAGTCTTCCTGTGCAGATGCCACGTCTAAAATGAACCAGCTTTGGACTTGGTTGTTAAATTGCCCAAACTTAAAAGAATCCGAAGCTTATCATACCTATCAGTTCATTATTGATGAAAAACTGGCGCAAAATTCTCACCTCATGAGTGAAAAAGAAGAAAATCTTTTAAGTCTCTTATATCCTACAAGTAAAAAAGCTTTCTCGGATATGTATTATACATTGACCAGCAATGCCAAAGCTTGTTTCCGTGGTCAAAGATTACCACTAACACAAGTCAAGAACATGTGCCATGATAACTCTTCCGAAGTACGTAAAGAAGCTTTCTTAGCTGAACAAGAAGCTTACAAACCAATTGCCGCTCCACTTGCTTATGCAATCAGCGCCATCAAAAAACAACAGTTGATTGAAGCTAAGCTACATGGATATAAAGATCCACTTGAAAAAATGCTTATTGATAGCAGGATGTCGCCGAATACATTAAATGCTATGATTTCTTCTATCCAAGAATACCTTCCTGTATTCCGTAATTATTTACGTACAAAAGCAGAAAAACTCGGTTACCATAATGGCTTACCTTGGTATGAAATCTACGCCACATTAGGAACTTGCGATTTCCACTTTTCTATTGAAGATTGCGAAAAATATATATTAGATGCATTCAAGCAAGTCGATTCCGATCTTCATGATATGGCAGAACGTGCATTCAAAGAACACTGGATCGACTATCCAACCTATGAAGGAAAACAACCAGGTGCTTTCTGTGAAAATCTCGGTTGGATTAAGCAGAGTCGTATTATCACAAATTACAACTACACATTAAGTGATATTGTAACAGTTGCACACGAATTAGGACATGCATTCCATGGCATGATGATTGAAGATCAACCTATCTTAAATCGTGACTATTGTATGCCATTAGCTGAAACTGCTAGTACCTTCAACGAAAATATTATGTACAATGCTCTACGTAAGAATATGGACGAAAAGAACAGTATTTTAGTTCTTGATACCCAGCTCTCTGCACTATGCCAAAATATTCTTGATATCTATGCAAGATTCTTATTTGAAAAATCTGTTTTTGAGCATGTAGAAGAAGGTTTCTTAAATAGTGAACAACTCTGTGATCTCATGAAGAAAGCACTGATGGAATCCTTTGGAGACGGTCTAGATTCAGAATGGTTACACCCTTATCGTTGGATTACAAAAGTACATTACTATATACCAGATATTGCTTATTACAACTTTCCATATACATTTGGTGCCCTCTTCTCTCGTGGTCTTTTTGCACAGTATGAACTACAAGGAAAGAGTTTCATACCTAAGTACAAAAAACTTTTAGCCGCCACAACAACAAATACATGTGAAGATGTCGCAAAGATTGCAGATATTGATCTTGAAAAACAAAATTTCTGGAAACAAAGCTTACAATCTATCGTGAATCAGATGGAAGAATTTATGGAGGCACAACAATGAACTTTGCCAACTTACATGATGATATAGGTAATGATCTTTTCGATCATGCAGAAGAAATAAATCGTCTAGATACATTTCATTATCCAAGATTCGCTAAAGGTGGCATGAAATTTTCCGCTATCGTATGTTGCTTCAGTGGTGATGAAAACTGGGAAGACATGAAGAATCATGTGCTATTCGCTGAAACAGCAATCTTGAATAGTTCCCACTTCTCTTTCGGAAAAGATAAAGATGTTGAAGTTTTCATTGCAGTCGAAGGAATGTGTGGAATTACTGAAAAGCCAGAAGAAAAGATTGCTTGGTTATATGAACATCATGTACGACTTGGTTCTTTATGTTGGAATGATGATAATGCTCTTGCTTGTGGTGGAAAGATTGCAAATAAACCTCTCACAGACTTAGGAATTGCAACAATCCATACTATGAATAAAATTGGCATGGCAATCGATACAAGTCATTGTTGCGAATGGGCTTTCTATGATATTGCTCGTACAAGTGATGAACCAATTATTGCCTCTCACAGTAATGTACGTGCCCTTTATAATCATTACCGCAACTTATCGGATCCACAGCTTCAGGTCATTCAATCAAAAAATGGCATTGTTGGTGGAATTCCCGTACGTTGGTTCGTCAAAAAGAAAGAAGATAATGCTACATTAGAAGATTTTATTCAGGTACTTCTTTATCTTAAAGATAAGATTGGAATCGACTCTGTTGCACTTGGTTTTGACTTTATGGACTATATTCCTGGCATGGAAGATAGTAATGTCATAGGAATGAAAGATATTACGAAAATTCAAAATATCGCCCACGCATTAATGGAACATGGGCTAACAGAAGAAGAAACCGAAAAAATTTGTTTCCAAAACGCATATCATTTCATGCAACAATATATATAAGAATATAGCTGAAAAATGCTTTGACCATTAAAATCGGACTAAATCAAGTTCAATTTGATGGTAATAGCAAATTTCAGCTATTTTTTTTAACAAATATAGTTATTTTGGAATCTAAAAAGGATGCCCTTTAGAGCATCCAAATAACTATGGAGGAGGTTTAGTCTTCTAGACCCATTTCTTCTAATGAACGATCATCATATGGATACATTGGTCTCTTAATACGATGGAATACTAAATTTTCACTCTTCTGGTATGTAGGTCCTTCTGTTAAAGACATAACACAATATGATCCATATGCATCATAGTCAGTCGCAATATAACCCTCTTTTACAACAATCACTTGATAATCTTTTACATCCAAACCTGTTGTTTCAAATTGATCTAGATCTGTATACTGAATAGCATCATATTCAACAACAACACTTACTGGTTTATCATCAAACTTTACTGTAATAACAGTACCAACATCTTCCTTGCCAACATACTCTTTACTAGCAAGACCTTTTGCAATAATTGTTCCCTTAACTTCAACCGCTCTACACATCTCATCCAAATCTTTTCCAAGTCGGAACTCGACATGTTCACCAACCTTCTTATCACGAAGTGCACGCTGTGCTTCTTGATCAACAATTCCTGCAATAAGATAGTTTTTATGATTAAAATCATCCAAATTCAAAATCTGACGAAGAACATATGTATTAAATCCATCAGCACCAGAACCAACATTATCACCAGAGTCTGTTAAGAAACATGTTCCTTCTGGATATTCAACAACCTGACGAATTGCTTCCTCTGGATCTGCTACATTTCCATGATAGTGGAATTCATGACGCTTGGAATATGCAAAATTACGAATCTTCTTTGCCCACATATCCGCAAAGTCACGATCTTTTTCTGTATTTGGCACAACAACAACAGAACATCCAAGCTTATCTCCATCATGACGTAAATAACCAATGTGGAACGATGCACTCATAATACGACCTGTTGCTTCCGCTTCATCACACATATGATTGATAGAAAGCATTGGTTCATCTAATGAAACACTCTTTTCACCACCAATAATCATCGGAACCTTGTAATAAATTGGATGAATATCATGTCTTTCTTTTAACAAATGACAGAACTTCTCGGCAACAAAACGATATGTCTCTTTATAATCTGTATGTGGAGACTGACGATAACAACGAACAATATTGACGTTATCAACTAATTCATCTGACAAATTTCCATGTGGATCCATAACAACCGCAATTGGAAGATATGGTCCTGTTAGTTTACGAATTTCACGAATGATAGCATGTTCTGCAGATCCACCAGGTAAATCGATAACTTTACTAGCTCCATGTAAAAAGAGAAAAATACCATCAATTTCATCTAAATGTTCTTTTACACACTGTGTAAAACGCGACAGAATAAAGTCAAATGCTTCTTTTGTCACAAGACCATGTGGATGGCCAATAGCCGCAATACTTGGAATAAGTTCAATTCCTTCCTTTTCAAATACGTCACGAGCAAAGATATTATCAATCACATCATCTCCATATCGGAAAATAAACTTATCAAAAGTCATTTTAGAACGAGAATGCTCATTTGATTCCGAACTAAATTTACCTACTAACACTTTCATCTTAATGTCCTTTCAGCTGTTCAAGCAATGCACGATCTAGTCTTCTAGCAAATTCTGCCATTAACTGAACTGTTTGCCAGTAATCTTTACGATGTACGATTAAACGGTGAGAATGCATATAACGAGTTGGGATAGAGAGAGTCATAGCAACAACGCCATCATGCGCCTTATGAATATTATCTGCATCGGTTCCACCAACTGTCATCATGTCATAATTAATATCCAGATTCAGATCCTTACAAATCTTTTCCATTTCATATAAGAAATTTTTATTAGCAATGATACCCGCATCCATTACGCTCAAGATAACACCCTTACCAAGTCCATTTACACCTTTATCCATTGGTGTATCCATACTTGTTGTAACATCTAAAGCAATTGCTACATCTGGATGAAGCATATTTGCGGCTGTACGAGCTCCACGAAGACCCACTTCTTCCTGCACTGTACCAACACCATATAAATTACAATCATGTTTTTCATTACGTAATAAGCGCATGACATCAATTACCATAGCAGCACAAAGTCTATCATCCCATGCTTTACCCATCAGATAATTTGGGTTGTTCATAACAGTAAATTTTGTATCTGGAGTAATCATGTCTCCAATTTGTATGCCGAGATCATAGATTTCTTGTGCATTATCTACCCCCATATCCAGGAACATATCAATTGGCTTCATTACTTTTTCTTTAACTTCTTGAGGAAGACCATGTGGAGCACAAGATCCCACAACTCCCTGATAACGTCTACCATCACGTGTTGTAACCACCAATGTTTCACTCGGCAGAACATGTCCCCACCATCCACCGACAGGTAACATACGGATGTAACCATGTTCATCAATATCTCGTACAATAAAACCAACTTCATCCATATGACCAGCAATCATCAGATTAACGCCATCTGGATTACCTTTCTGAATTCCTACGATAGAACCAAGATTATCATAAGTAATCTCATCAGCATATGGTTCCATCCATTTTTTCATGGTACGGCTCACTTCTTTTTCATTGCCACTGATACCATGTGCTTCACTCATTTCTTGAAGCATTTGTAAATTAATATCACCAATAACTTCTTTCATCTGGATCTCCTATCGATTTGATTCCTTATATTCCTGAATCTTTTCTTCATTTAATCCCTGAAGGAAGAGTACAGAAGCTTTTTTAGCACTTTCATAATCATTGCTGTCCATAACGACATTAGCAGAATACTCATTACGTACTGGTACAGAAACATTTAATGTTGGACAACCCGCAAATAATTTATGAATCCAAGCACCTTCATTTGTTGTCATACTGTAATAATATTGGAATGGAATATTTTCTTCCGCACAAAGATCCGTCCAAGCATATAACAGACCTCTATTAGGCATCATACCTTTATCATAGATACAAGCAAGAAGTCCCTTTCCAAGCTGTCCTACACTGTTGCTCTTGCCTGCAAGATCATCTGCTTCATGACAGCCAATCACCATACCAAGATCTGGATGAATAAGACCCGTTGCACTTGTAGCGCCTCTTTGACCTACTTCTTCCATAACAACGGCACCGATATAAAGATCAAAATCAAACTTCTGATCTTTTACAGCTTCTAAAATCTCAATTGCCATAGCACAACCTGCTCGATTATCTAGTGCCTTGCTGACCCAACGTTCTCCTAACTCAGTAAAAGTACCATCTAATACAGCGCTATCACCTTCCATAACGCCCAATTTTCTTGTTTCCACATCCGATGTTGTGCCAAGGTCGATATACATTTCTTTCATAGAAGCGCCTGGCTTGCAGACAATTGTACCGACAATTTCATCTTCTCTTGTCTTTACACGAACACGTGCAGCAGCAAGATACTTTTCTTCTGCATGACCCATTGTAATAAAGGAAGCAAGACCATTCTTATGAATTTCTGTGATCATAAGACCAGATTCATCCATATGTGCACAAATCATTACTTTTTTTGCATTTGTTTTTTCACTCTTCTTAACTGCAAAGATAGAGCCTAAATTATCATAAACAATTTCATCACAATAAGGTTTTAACTGTTCAGCCATATAATTGGACACGGCTTTTTCATCACCTGAAATTCCAATAATCTGAGATAATTCTGAAACTAATTTTGTTGTTTTTGACATAGTATGCCCTCCATCTATTAATAGTATACAGCTGTTAAATTTCAATTTCTTCCAACAATATTTCCTAGTGATAGGAAGCTTGAAAAAAGCATAAGAAAGCAAAAAAGATCGTATTAGACATATTGTCTAATACGATCTTCCTAATTAACAATAAGCGTGTTCTTTGATAAAAGAGGAAGTATCTTCCTTGTCGACAAGCATACGAGCGAACTTGCACATTTCCTGCAGAGATTCATTTAATCCGATTCCACCCTTCTTAGGCATCTTCAGAATCGTCACTTTGTCTTTATATTCTGCAATTGCTTTTTCACATTCCTGAGACATGATTGCAAATGCTGGAATACTTGTATGCTGATTAATTACCAGAGCAGACTCCGCTGCCATAAGACCATAGTTAGCATAATTGAAACATGGTCCACAAATCACAACATCCGGATTGAATTTCTTAGCCATTGCAGCAAACTTTTTTGCATTTTTCTCAGGATCTGCAAGGAAAGTTCCATCACCACAATACAGTGTTGCAATTACTTCGCCATCATATTCACTTAAGAATTTTGTGAACATTTCACAGGAACCAATTGCCATTGTTTTTCCTCCCATAGGAAGATCAGGGCTTTCTTTACCACCCATTCCAGCCTGTGTCTGGTCAAAAATCATCATTACTTTCATCTTTTCACCTCTTTATAGATACAAAACGCTATTATTTAGATCCACTAAATATTATAGATCTTCTAAATCTAAATCGTCGAAAGAAATATCGTCTTCTTCGCTCTCGTTTTCCTTAGCAGCCTGTTCTTCAAGCAGATACTTCTTATCAAGTGTCTTAATGAATGGATAGTAAATC
>CAUWDF010000058.1:0-11487 GCA_963557245.1 uncultured Bulleidia sp. | reverse complement strand
ATTCATGGACTTTTATTTTTTATAAGTGTTGCACTTAAAATGATAATTCATCTAACTTAAAAGCATCTTTATAATGAATAATACGATTCGTAACCGTTTCCTTACGGATCGGTAGAGTATAATCGACACATACTTTCATATTTGGATATTTCTTTACGATTGCTATGAAAGCATCTTGAATATCTTGTGCCATTCCATCGGAATGATCTAAATAATTGTGTAAATATCCATTATATGCACAATTCTCCGGAAGAACAGCATTTAATCGTTTACATACTGCCATATCTTTGACCTTCCTTTCGAAAGCAATCCTTCTATCTTTATTATAACGAAGTACAGTACATCTGTATGTACTGCCATCATAAAATATCTTTTTTCTTTCTTTTCATCCCTTATAATAAGTGCATGAAAAGAATACTTACATCCTCAGATCAGATTTCACGTTTAAAACGTGAATATGCCGAACAAAATCACGGTGCTTGTGCCGGTATTCAGATTGAAACGCTATCTACGGCTCTTGAAGAACCAACCGAGAATACCGACCTATTGACCCTACAGCTCTCGAAGCTCTTATTATCACGAAAAAAAAACTATCCTGTCTATGGCAATATGTTCTTATATCCAGCTTTCTTATTCGAAATTATCAACTTCTGTAAGAAATGTATCCTCTACTCGATTGACCCTACGACTCTACCAGAACGTAATGCGAACGAAGAAGAACTGAAACGTATTGTCCAAGACGCAATGACCCTATCTTACTGTTCAAAAGAATTCATCAAAAAAATTCCAAGTAAGATGGAATCTCTCAAACAAGAGACTGACATTTCTATCGAACCAATGATGGTAACAGATATATTCCATTACAATCTATTACAAGAACTACGTCAAACGATTCCTTTACATTCGTTAAGAGATGCAGAACCTGAAATTTCTTTGCGTTGCGCACTTACTGCTCGACAAGAAGTGGAAGCCATCGCCCAAGATATATGTAAACGTGGTACCCCTTGTACGATTATTCTAACAAATTCTAGTATCCAGATTCCTCTTATCAAAATGGTATTAGAACAATATAACATCCGTTATTCTTTATTGAATGCTACAAAGACATTTCATGTTGCAAAAATATTCGCTTCTTTATTACGCTTTGCCGTCTACCAAAACAAAGAAACTTTTTTAGCATGTCTTAGTCTGAATGCATTCCATGCGACAGTATCGGGCCCTGTATTCCAATATTTAAAGGACCATCTAACAGAAAATTCTTTTTCAAACGATACCGGTTCTTTCTTAAAAAAGAATGCTTTCTTTGCGGATTCCGCTCCTCTTTATACGAGCATGGATGAAAATACATCCCATTACTTACGAATAATCCAAAAAGAAATACAATCTCTTACAGAAGCCGAAACGATACAAGAAATTCTTTCCGCTGCTTATGCAATCATTAAAAATAGTCGCTATGTGACCGATTCTCTTGAACGAAAAGAAACCCTACAGATTCGTCACACCATTCAAAGCAGTATCCATCTTTTCGAAAAGAAAGAAGAACTGTTATTCTTCGCTTCTATGATTGAAGCACATACCACTTCTTATCTCTTTGAAGATTCAGATTTCTGTATTGTGACCGACTTACAGCACCCCGTTCCAACAAGAGCGGTATCCTATGTGCTCAGTGCAGATTCCGCAAGTTATCCTGGGGTTCCATCCGAGACCGGTCTATTTGACGAAACGTATGTCGAAGCTGTACAAGGCTATCCAACCAGTGATGCCCGCTATACGATGTACATGGAACAACTACAATGGATTGAACATAGCGCCAAAGAACAATTGATCTATTCTTGGCATACCAATGATTACCAAGGTAGAGAAGTCCAATTAGCGGTTGAAATTGAATCGAAATATCGTACAACGATTCAAAAATGGGATCTTGCTAAAATTGCACCAGAACCAGTCCAAGGTCATATCCTCCATCCAGAGACAGCAACGAAATTATTTTTCCAAGATGGTACCGTCACAGGTTCGATCAGCACAATTGAAAAGTGGTTCCATTGTCCATATTCCTACTTCCTACAGTCTGGACTTAAAGTACGCAAGCCAGATACCGGCGAGCTAAACGCTGCCAGTATCGGTACCGTCCAGCATGCGGTCTTGGAACATGCGGTCAATACACGCCATAAAGACTATGCATCCATTACTGAAGAAGAAATCCGAAGCTTTATTGAAGATGCTTTCGCTGCTTTAGAAAAAATGCATCCAAATATTTTATCCGAAATCAACATTACCAAAGAACGTATGATACGTGGGCTAATGATCACTTTACAGTTCTTAGGCGATTTTGAAAAACATACTTCTTTTGAACCAACGCATACCGAGATGCGTTTCTGTGAGCCAATCCTAGATGGTGTCAACCTACGTGGCATTATCGACCGTGTGGATGAATATGCAAAAGACATGTTCCGTATCCTAGACTATAAGTCCAGTCCTCACGACCTCAAAGAAAAGAACGTCAAAGCAGGTATCCAATTACAGTTACTTTCTTATGCGATCATTGCGGAAAAGTTAACAGGAAAGCTACCAGCTGGTGCCTATTATTATTCTTTCAAACAAGATAATTACGCTGTTCCAGCTTACGCATCCGCCAAGAAAGATACAAAGAAAACCGAAGGAGAGATCCTCGATACAGATTTTAGTATAGAAGCTGAAGAAGAACGTATGTTCCAGAATAAATCTCTCTGTGGTTGGACTTTTACTGATCGTATCATTGAAGACGATGATGACCAATCTCATATCAAATCGGTAAAGAAACAGGTGGATTGGACAATGGTAAAAGAATGTGTCTTAGAACTTTATAGTCGCTTCCAACAAGGACTTTTACGTGGTTCAATCGAACTTTCTCCAGATGAAGAAGCTTGCACGTTCTGTGACTATGCATGTATCTGCCGCTTCCGTGGGGATAAACGTAAGATTACCCCACTTCTTATGGAAGACGAATCCTTTTTAATCGGAAAGAAAGGAGAAAACGAATAATGCCATTTGATAAAGAACAACAACAGGCTATCGAAACAACAGGCACGAACATTCTCGTATCCGCTTCCGCAGGTGCGGGTAAAACTGGTGTCCTTGTCGAACGTCTTACAAAACGTGTCGTCAAGGACCATATTCGTGTCTCACGTATATTAGCCATGACCTTCACCCAAGCAGCCGCTGCCGAAATGAAGAAACGTCTTGCCTCACGTCTTCACGACGAATTTCAAAAGACCGATGATCCGACAGAAAAAGAATACTTGAACAGTCAGCTCATCGAACTCGAATCCGCAAATATCACAACAATCGACTCTTACTGTCTCACCATTATCCGTAAGTACTTTCCCGTCATCGGGCTTGATCCTGCTATCGCTACCAATATTCTGGATGAAGGCACTGGTAATTTATTAAAACGACAAGCTTTTCAAGAAGTTTTTGCAGAAATGACAGAAGAAAATCAGGATCAAATGTTACAGCTTTCCGAATATTTTTCGGCACGTAGTGAAGACTATACTTCTTTACGTGAGATGGTCGAAGCAATCAATCTACAGGCGCAAGCCGGTATGGACCCTACGCATTGGTATCAAGACGCAAAAGATTCCTATCACCCAATCCAACGTCTTAACGATTTACCAGAAGAGATATTACAAAACTTCTATCAGTCTTTCTTATTGAAGATTGAGACTATGGATTGTCTATTAGATCAAATGTTCGACGCTTCCCTCAAAGATGAAAAAATAGAAGCTACTTATCTTGCCGAAGAAAAGAACTTACTCACGAACTGTCGGAACTACTTGAACGAACATCATTGGAATATGTTCTGTAATACCGTTGATACCTTATATATGCACTATACTTTCGCAGGAGGTAAAAACTTACCCTATAAAACAGCACGTGAGGAATATAATAAAAAGAAGAAAGAACTTCTCTTAGAGCGTTTCCCAGAAGACATCTTGGTCCAGGATCATAATGAACTCAATCCAATCTGTCGTACCCTTGTAACACTAGCACAACGTACATGGGAACGCTTTGGACGGATTAAAAAAGAAAATGCTTGTATGGATTTTTCTGACATGGAACGCTATGCCTATGAGATCTTAAATGCGAACCATGGGACAACTGCTGCGATTCTTCGTGAATCTTTAGATGAAATCATGGTCGATGAGTTCCAGGATACATCCGAGCTACAGAATGCCATCATCGATTGTATTGCAAAACCAAACAATGTCTTCCGCGTTGGCGATGTCAAGCAATCGATTTATCGCTTCCGTCAGGCAAAACCACAGCTCATGCGTAGCCTGATGAACGATCCGAATACATATCAGATTACATTACGTCATAACTATCGTTCCAAAGATAGTATTGTTCGTTTCACAAATATATTATTCCAAAAGATCATGAACATTCCTGGTTGCTTGGATTCTTATACAGATTTAGATACGGTCTCAATTGGCGAGAACAATCCCCGTCAACAGGAAGATCATCTCCGTCCTGTCATCTATGCTAAGATTCCCGTATCCAAAAAAGATGACATACGGGCCGATGCAGAACTTGGTCTTGATACAAAGAAAGATAAAGCCGAATGGATCTGTTCAGAAATGTTACGTATCTTAAAGAATGAAGAAGATGTCCATTTCCGTGATTTCTGTATCTTGGTCCGCTCCCATGCTGACAAAGCTTATTTACGTTCTGCCTTTGAACGCTTCCATATTCCTTATGCAATGGATGGAAGAGAAGGTTTCTATCATTCCGAACTTTGTCAGACCATCCAATCTCTTGTTAGTCTCATGTTAGATACAAATAATAATCTCAGTCTACTATCGGTTGTAACATCGCCTTTGTATCACATTTGCGATGAAGAACTAGCCAACTTACGTATCCAATATCAATCTGTCACAAAAGGAATCTATATTGCTCATCCTGAGATTCTAGAAGATATCCATCACTTCCGAACAATTGCAGAAGAAAAAGGGATTCTCGATATGTTACAAGAAGTAGCGAATCATAATCATTTCTACCAGCGCTTAGATGAACGGAGTCGTGCAAACTTTGACTTTCTCTTTGAAAAAATGTCCAGTACGAATGTCGATTCACTCTATCAATTCTTAGATAGTATGCAAGCAGGCGAAGATGAAAAGAGCTCGGAAGCCATGGCTCACGGCAAAGATGATGACGCTGTCACAGTCACCACAATCCATCAATCTAAAGGTCTACAGTATCGTATTGTCTTCTTATGGGGTACGAGCCAATATCGTTTCAATGATGGTGCTTCCCAGTTAATGATTCACGATTCTTTAAAATTAGGTCTTAAACATCTAACATTACCGATGCGTGCTTCTCGTCCAACTGCACGCCGTATCGCTATCGAATATCGTACCAATATTGAAGACTTAGAAGAATTTACTCGTCTTCTCTATGTTGCGGTGACCCGCGCCGAAGAAAGAATGTACTTAGTCGATGCCGAAAAGAAACCATTTCCAGATCGTCCTCTGGATCTTTCTTTTCTCAATGCCCGTACTGGTATCACCGGTCTTATTGAAACCGCAATGCGTCGAGAAAGTCTTTTCGATATCCACGATATTACGAATATCGACCGTGAAAAGGCACAGCCTCTCCCAGCTCGCTGGGCAGATGAGCTTCCTATCCTACATGCTTTCCAAAGAACGCTTGTCCCAATCGATTCCCCTTCTTCCTTTGAAAATACTCCGATTCCAGATCTAAACTTTAATGATTTTGGAACGGACTATGGTACACGTACTCATGCGATTCTAGAAGAACTGCCCAATACGATATGGACACGTGATGATTTAGAACCATACGGTCTAAAAGATACCGAAATAGATCGTATATTAGCTTTTGCACACTCTTCTCTTTATGCAAAAGCTTTAACGATGGAAATTCATAAAGAATACCCATTCTATGTCGAACAAAAAGAGAGTGCCATCAATGGTATTATGGACTTCATTGCACTATCTGAAAAAGAAGTATTGATCATCGACTTCAAGACAGATCGTGCCTCGAACGAACAGATTCGAAAACGCTATTCCGATCAGCTCAATGCCTACCGAAAAGCCGCACAGATCTTATATCCTGAACATACGATTACCGTCTATGCTTGGTCTTTCCATAATTCTTCCGAAATTCAGATTGAACCAAACACCTTCTAAATTAAAATCACGGAGACAAACTTGTTTCCGTGATTTCTTTTATCTTATTATGCTTTTGTAGCTTCCATTAAACTCTTAAATACACTTGTGCAATCTAAAGTCTTATCGACTGTATGCCATTCTGGATGAAACTGTACCCCTAATACAAATTTCTTACCTTCTAAAACGACACCCTCAATCATTCCATCTGGTGCTTTTGCGACAACTGTCAAGTCATCACCAAGCTCTTTAATACCTTGGTGATGCCAAGAATTGACTTCGAATTCAGTTTCTTTTCCACCCATTGCCTCATACAGAAGTGAATCTTTTTCAACTGTGATTGGATGATATGTAAAGTCGATCAATTCAGGATCTCTATGATTGATATCCGTATCATATTCTGTAAATAGATCCTGATATACCGTACCTCCCTGAATTGTATTCAACATCTGCATTCCTCTGCAAGTCGCAAGCACAGGCATATCTAATTCAATTGCAGTCTTTAACAACCAATAGTCAGAAGTATCTCTTACATCATTTGGTTCTTCGCACTTTTCATGCATCTCTTCTCCATACATCTTTGGATTTACGTCTTCTCCCCCGGCCATAACAATACAATCGACTGTATCCAATACTTCAAGAGCACTTTCTTTATCTGTAACTTGTTCTAAATAAACAGGCTCACCCCCTGATATCTCAACAGCCTGAATATATGTCTGGATATCTTCATCTTCTGCAGCAGATTCATCATCCATAGCCCAAGAGATACCTACACGTACCTTGTCATTTGCTTCTTCTTGCACAGATGATGGAACATCTGCAACAGAAGTAGTCGGTGTTGCACACCCTGTCAGCATTGCTAATAAAGCAACACCTAAAAATAGTTTTTTCTGCATTTCCAATCCTCCCTATAAACAAAAAAAACGATGGGCATGATATACCCATCGAAAAAATCTATTTTAAGTCCATTCTACAAACAGAATTCGCTTCTTACTGATCATTTTACAAAGAGTATATACATGCATCTTTAAATAAAACTGGGCTTTGAACCCAGACCAATAAGGTAATCAAATTACCTTCCGTATTCCACTAAATACGGTTCTTGTCTCTTCGGCAAGTTTTCGGCATTTGACCCGACCGTCCGTGTAGTCTTAAACCATAAAGGTTGGTCAATTCTGTTCGTTTAAAACGACTAGCAAAATATACCAAAAATATATTTTATACGCAAGTAAAACTTTCTAATCTTTCTTTTTCAATTGGATAGAATAATAAAGAGCTCCAAGCAGATTAGCATCATTATAGAACTTACATACATCGATTGTAGGCATCGGTAACTGAATCCCTGCCACACAATCTGGATGATACGTAGGAATCGAATCTATCGACTTCTGTAAGTATTCCATCAGTTTTGGCTGTTGAGACATACCACCACCGATTACAAACTTATCTAGATTCAGTAATAAATTGATATTAAATATCTGTAGGGCAAGTGCATCTGTATATTCTTTTAGTGCACAAAGTGCATTTGGATCCCCTGCATTGATATAGGTAAATGCCTGTTCCCCATTTATTTCTTCATCTAGCTCCATATACCCCATGACTCTATGACAAAGTCCAAAACTACCTAATTCAGCTATATAACTGTCAGGATCGGATGGATGACGATAATCAATACAAACGCCCGAATACTCTCCGGCAAAGAAGTCTTTTCCCCTTCTTAATTTTCCATCTAAAAGAATACCACCACCAATATTTGTACCTATCAACATTACTGCCCCATCCTGTACACCTTGTAGATTCCCTTTCCAATATTCCGCAAGAACTGCACACTTTCCATCATTCTCAATCGTGACAGGTACACCATATCTTTCCTCTAGATCTTTTTTAATACAGACGCCCGAAAGATAAGGGAACGCTCCGACCGTAATCATTGTCCCTTGTAGACTATCAATGATTCCAGAAGAACTGATTGCAATTCCATCTACCGTATCATATTTCTTTACCGCTTGGTCTAAGACACAATAAAATTCCTCTTTCGTAGACTTCTTTGAAGGTGTCACCAACTTATCTTTCTCTAAAATCGTGGCATCTTCATTCATATAAGCGTATTTTAAAAACTGTCCGCCCCAGTCAAAAACGACATACTTTTTCATATGACCTACTTTCTTTTTTATTATCGTAACATTCCTTCCATTGCTTTCATACCCGCAATCAGACGATCTGCTGGATGATCAAAATGAGTTCCTTTATTCCATACAAACTGGCTCTTACAAAGCGATGCGATATGACTATAAATTTGATTCGTACAATCTTCTACAGTACGTAATAGAGGTTGTGCTGCTTTCTTTTCTTTATCTCCTAAAGACATATAAACATACTTAGCCTGCAGTGGTGTATGTAACATATAATCCACTATGCCAGGATACCATAAGGATCCCGAGCAACAAACTACTCCATCCCAACAATCCATTTTTGTACAAGCATATAAAGAAAAGAGTCCCGCTAAGGAATACCCACATAAGATTATATGTTCATAGGTACGTGGAAGTTTTGCAATCTGTTGATGAATAAAAGTCATGGTTTCCTCGGCTCTACCCGCAAAGTCTTGCTGGGTCTTAAAAATGCGTTCACTTGGCCATGGAGATAACATCTCATTCCAATCAAAATCATATACATATAATAAAGATACATCTGTATCTATATTTAAAGATTCTTCTCCAACACAGATGAACAAGTCTGCATTCCCATCTTGATATTTTGTTTTCATATAACCCCTTCTTCCTATACCAATTATAATAGGAAGTGGAGGTACATTATGAGAAAAAACTTTGGAAAAAAGCCATGGTTATTACCACAACCTGTCTTATTGATTGCTACATATAATGAAGATGAGACACCCGATGTGATGAACGCAGCTTGGGGAGGAATGTATGATGCCGATCAGATTATGATTTGTCTGAGTCAGGATCATCGTACAACCGAAAATATCAAACGTACCCATGCCTTCACACTCCAATTTGCGGATCAAAAACATGTCATAGAGGCAGATTATGCAGGGATCGTATCAATGAACCAAGACCCTGACAAATTCCAAAAGACAGGATTCCAATTCGAACCAAGCGAATTTGTGAACGCACCTCTTTTGACCACTTTTCCAATCCATATGGAATGTGAACTAAATAAATTCAATGAAGATGGCATATTGATTGGTAATATTATCAATGTAAGTATAGATTCTTCTCTATTAGATCCAGACGGAAATGTATGTACCGACACATATCATCCCATTGTATTCGACCCTATCAAGAATGTATATCGTTGTGTCAAAGAGGTATGTGGACATGCATTTCAAGATGGCTTAAAAAGAAAATAGATTGCAAAAGATAGCCGTGGAAAAGAAATCCATTTATAATGAAAGAAAGTATGAATGGTATGGAGGGATTATGGCAAAAAAGAAAATCATTCTATTCTGTGCAGCCGGTATGAGTACCTCTCTTCTCGTTACGAAGATGCAAGAAGTGGCTAAAAAGGCAGGACTAGACTATGAGATACACGCCTATAGCATGGCATTAGCGGAAGAAAAAGGAAGTGACGCAGACGCCATTCTCATTGGTCCACAGGTTCGTTTCGCTATCAATCAATTAAAGAAAAAACTTCCCGATCGAAAGATTGAAGCAATCAATATGGAAGCGTATGGTCTTATGGATGGCGCTGCTGTTTTAAAGCAAGCACAACGAATGATGAAAGAATAAAAAAAGTCTATTACCAAATCAATATAGGCAACAGACTGAAACGAGGAGTTACATATCCTCGTTTTTCTTTTCTTTATGTAAATAATAGATACATAGACAGATACAACAGATACAAGCAAAGATCCACGCAAGTGGTGAGGAGATACAGATTAAGAAGAAGCTGTTATAGTGAACGGCTAATAGACCTGCAACAGTACGACCGAGAATTTCCATCGCCGAAGAAGCGAGTGCCGCAAAGCCATACCCCATTCCCTGTATCGTATTGCGGAAGATCATTAAGCTACCGTGGAATAAGAACAGCACAGTAATGATCGTCAGATATTTTAACGCAGCGAGTGCTTCCGCTGAAGTCGTTGTACCTAATAAAAGATAGACAAGTGGTTTCTTCAATATGCATAGTAATATCCATGCACAGAAAGAATAAACTGCTTGAATACAGATTCCCGAACGGATTCCCTTTTTAATTCGATCGAACTTTCTTGCGCCATAGTTCTGACCCACATAAGTAGCCATTGCAGTACCAACACTTTCCATTGGTAATGTCGCAATCGAACGAATCTTTTCGCCACATATCTGACCAGCCGCAATCACAGTTCCTAAGGAATTAATTGAACTTTGCAAGATAATATTTCCAATCGAGCATACTGAATATTCTAGACCTAATGGAATTCCAATCTTACTGATTTTTTTCATATGTGGCACAGATACGGCACTAAGGTTTTCTCCATCCGTATCTTGAAGATGTAGAAAATTCGTCTTTTTATAAAGCCACCAACCACATAAGAATGCACTGATTCCTTGGCTGATAACTGTCGCAATAGCAGCGCCACCAACCCCCATATGAAAGGTCAAGATAAACAAGAAATCGAATCCAACATTGATTAAACTCGAAATCACAAGGAACTGAAATGGATGTTTAGAATCACCGAATGCACGTAATACACCAGCAAGATAATTATAGAGAACAGCGGTAATCTGACCAATTAATATAATGGTCAGATATTCACTAGCAGTATCTAATAATGCTGGATCTGTATGCATTGCGACTAATAAAGGACGGATCAGAAAGCAAAATACTCCACTGATCAATAAGCCAATAAAGATACTTAAATAAAGACCATTCCAGAAGTTCTTACTTGTATCTTTTGGGTTGTTCGCTCCAATACTTTGGGCAATCGGAATGCAGAAGCCATTCGCACATCCCATAGAAAATCCTAGAATCAAGAAATTGAGCGAGCTTGTGATACCGACAGCGGTAAGCGCATCGGAACTGATACAACGACCGATAATAGCAGTATCTACGAAAGAATAGAGTTGTTGAAATAACGAACCAAGAACTAATGGAATCGCAAATGTGACTAATAATTTAAGGGGACTACCCTTTGTCATATCGAGAGTTTTTTCAGATTGCATGTATCCTCCTAAAATGCTTTCCAATTATACCGAAGATTTTAAGAAGAATCTCTCTTTTTACAGAAAAAAATCAGCCTCTTTCTAGAAGCTGATTTCTATTATTTATTACTTATTGAAATATCTATTGAGAAGACCAAGGAATGCCTTACCATGTCTAG
>CAUWDF010000057.1:0-11526 GCA_963557245.1 uncultured Bulleidia sp. | reverse complement strand
ATACCTGTGGTTGGTTTATCTCCAACTGAATTCATGCCTTGCCCGGCACACTAAATAAGATACCGCCAGAATCAATCTGACGGTATCTTAAGAATAAAGAAAGATTATAAAAAGATGTATATAGCCCGTTATAAATCATATGAATGATATTGAAGGAATAATATGAATGTTTGGACTACATATACATAAATTATAGATGGAAAGTAAAAAAATACAACTAAAATAAAAAAATAGATTTATGAAATATGAATATAAAATGTTTTTATATATATATAACAAAAAAGAGACTGATTAATCAGTCTCTTACGTGATAATAAATGATTTAAGCAATTAAGCTTCGATTTCTGTGATAGAACCAGAACCTACTGTACGTCCACCTTCGCGGATGGAGAACTTTGTTCCCTGTTCAATAGCGATTGGGTTCAGAAGTTCAACTTCCATAACGACGTTGTCGCCAGGCATGCAGAGTTCTGTTCCTTCAGGAAGTGTAATAACACCTGTAACGTCTGTTGTTCTGAAGTAGAACTGTGGACGGTAGTTGGAGACGAATGGTGTATGACGTCCGCCTTCTTCCTTAGTTAATACGTAAACCTGAGCCTTGAACTTTGTATGAGGTGTAACGGATCCTGGCTTAGCAAGAACCTGTCCACGTTCAATCTGTTCACGGTTAACACCACGGAGCAGAGCACCGATGTTGTCACCAGCCTGAGCATAGTCCAGAGTCTTTCTGAACATTTCGATACCAGTTACGACTGTCTTCTGTGTTTCTTTGATACCAACGATTTCAACTTCGTCGTTCATCTTGAGTTCACCACGTTCAACACGTCCTGTAGCAACTGTACCACGACCTGTGATTGTGAAGACGTCTTCAACTGCCATTAAGAATGGCTTATCGTTCTCATGAACTGGGGAAGGAATGTACTCATCAACAGCGTCGAGGAGTTCCTTAATTGCAGGTTCCCATTTTGGATCACCCTGTAATGCCTGATAAGCGGAACCACGGATAACTGGGCAGTTGTCGCCATCAAAGCCATATTCAGAAAGAAGTTCACGAACTTCCATCTCTACGAGGTCGATTAATTCTTCATCATCAACCATGTCGCACTTGTTTAAGAAAACAACGATGCTTGGAACGCCTACCTGACGAGCGAGCAGGATATGCTCACGTGTCTGAGGCATTGGTCCGTCAGTAGCAGCAACTACGAGGATAGCACCATCCATCTGTGCAGCACCTGTGATCATGTTCTTGACATAGTCAGCATGACCTGGGCAGTCAACGTGTGCATAGTGTCTCTTCTTTGTCTGATACTCAACGTGTGCAGTATTAATTGTAATACCACGTTCTTTCTCTTCTGGAGCTCCATCAATCTGATCGTAAGCTTCGAATGCGGACTTACCATCTTCAGGATGAGTAGAAAGATACTTAGTAATTGCAGCTGTCAGAGTTGTTTTACCATGGTCAACGTGTCCGATTGTACCAATATTAACATGCTCTAAGCTACGGTCAAAATGTTCCTTTGCCATATTTGGTCTTTTCTCCTTTTTTTATTTATCCAGTATGCCTCCATTTTACTTGAAGGCATACCAAATATCAACAATCATTTTATAACTCAATTAAGCGTTGCGAGCAGCATTCTTTTCGATAATTTCTTTTGCAATGCTCTTTGGAACTTCTTCATAGTGATCCATCTGCATGGAGAAGATTCCACGGCCCTGAGTAAAGCCTCTTAAGTCTGTAACGTAACCGAACATTTCAGCTAAAGGTACGAATGCCTTTACCTTGATTGCGTTACCTGTTTCTTCCTGTTCACGGATCTGTCCACGTCTCTTGGTGACGTCACCCATGACAGCACCTAAATATTCGGATGGTGCTGTGATGTCAACAGCCATGATAGGTTCAAGAATCTTTGGATCACACTTCTTAGCAGCTTCTTTGAGTGCTAAAGATGCAGCGATCTTATATGCTTGCTCGGAGGAGTCGACATCGTGGTAAGAACCATCGAACAGTTCAGCACGAATATCAACAACTGGGTAGCCAGCAACAAGTCCATTAGGCAGAGCGTCTTCAAGACCCTGCTGTGTTGGCTTGATGAATTCCTTAGGAATAGATCCACCAACTGTCTGGTCTTCGAATTCAAAGCCCTTGCCTGGGTTTGGTTTAAAGCGAATCCATACATCACCGTACTGACCGTGACCACCGGACTGTCTAACGAATTTACCCTGAACTTCTGCTTCTTTCGCAATTGTTTCACGGTAAGCAACCTGTGGAGCACCGGAAGTAGCTTCGACCTTGAATTCTCTCTTCATACGGTCGAGGATGATATCCAACTGAAGTTCACCGACACCGGCAATAATTGTCTGGCCTGTTTCTTCATCTGTGTATGTCTTGAATGTTGGGTCTTCTTCAGCAAGTTTCTGAAGAGCAACGTCCATCTTCTGGGAGTCTGCCTTTGTCTTAGGCTCAACAGACATTTCGATAACTGGTTCTGGGAAGACCATCTGCATCAGTTCGATTGGATGAGCTTCATCACAGAGTGTATCAGATGTAGTAGTGTACTTTAAGCCTACTGCACCAGCGATATCACCAGAGTAAACTTCTTCGATATCGGCACGGTGGTTCGCATGCATACGTACCAGACGGCCAAGTCTTTCTCTCTTGCCCTTTGTAGCATTGAGGACATAAGATCCTGCAGATGCGTGACCAGAATAGACTCTGAAATATGTCAGTCTTCCTACGAATGGGTCTGTCGCAATCTTGAATGCAAGTGCGGAGAATGGTTCGTCATCGGAAGAATGACGTTCAGATTCTGTACCATCAGCTAAATGTCCCTTAATAGGAGGAATATCTAATGGAGAAGGTAAGTAGTCAACAACTGCGTCCAGAAGCATCTGAACACCCTTGTTCTTATATGCGGAACCGCAAAGAACCGGGAAGAATTCAGCTGTCATAACACCCTTACGGATAGCAGCCTTGATTTCTTCAACTGTTGGTTCTTCACCTTCAAGAACCTTCATCATTAGCTCGTCATCGTAGTCTGCAATAGCTTCAAGAAGTTCCATTCTCTTAGCTTCTGCTTCTTCTCTGAACTGCTCTTCAATTTCTTCTGTATGAATATCTGTTCCCAGATCGTTTTCATACATTTCCTGTTTCATTGTTACGAGGTCGATAATTCCACGGAAGCTGTTCTCAGCACCGACTGGCATCTGAATGGCAGCTGCCTTAGCACCTAAACGTTCTCCGATAGAGTTAACACTCATTTCGAAGTCAGCACCTGTAGCGTCCATCTTATTAGAGAAGACGATACGTGGTACACGGTACTCGGAAGCCTGTCTCCAAACTGTTTCTGTCTGAGGTTCTACACCTGCTTTGGAGTCAAGAACTGTTACAGCACCGTCTAATACACGTAGAGAACGTTCAACTTCAGCTGTGAAGTCAACGTGGCCTGGTGTATCGATGATGTTGATCTGGCAGTCCTTCCAGTGACATGTTGTGGCAGCGGAAGTGATTGTGATACCACGTTCCTGTTCCTGTGCCATCCAGTCCATCTGAGAAGCACCGTCGTGAGTCTCACCGATCTTGTAGATTTTACCTGTGTAATACAGAATACGCTCAGTTGTTGTTGTCTTTCCGGCATCGATATGAGCCATGATTCCGATATTACGAATCTTGTTTAATGGGAACTCTCTTGGCATTGAAATGCTCCTTCCTTTTTGTGTTGTGAATTACCAACGATAGTGTGCAAACGCCTTGTTTGCTTCAGCCATCTTATGAACGTCTTCCTTCTTCTTAACAGAAGCACCTGTTCCGTTAGCTGCGTCCATAATTTCGTTAGCAAGACGTGCTTCCATTGTTGGCTCATGTCTCAGACGAGCGTAGTTAACGATCCATCTGAGTCCTAATGTCAGCTTTCTATCTGCGCTGACTTCAACTGGTACCTGGTAGTTTGCACCACCGACACGTCTAACCTTCAGCTCGAGCTGTGGCATAACGTTTCCGAGTGCTTTTTCGAAAACTTCCATTGGGTTCTCACCAGTCTTCTTTTCGATATCTGCGAATGCATCATACAGAATTGTCTGTGCTGTTCCGCGCTTACCGTCGATCATAATCTTGTTAATTAACTTTGTAACTAACTTTGAGTTATAGATTGGATCCGGTAATACGTCACGTTTTGCGATATAACCTTTTCTTGGCATATTATTATCTCCTCTCTATCTCTTTCTTACTTCTTCTTAGGCTTCTTAGTACCGTATAAAGAACGGGACTGATTTCTCTCGGATACACCTGCGCAGTCGAGAGTACCTCTGATAATATGGTAACGTACACCAGGTAAGTCCTTAACACGGCCACCTCTGATCATTACGACAGAGTGTTCCTGTAAGTTATGACCTACACCTGGGATATAAGCTGTTACTTCCATTCCGTTAGAAAGACGTACACGGGCATACTTTCTTAATGCGGAGTTAGGCTTTTTAGGTGTCATTGTACCAACACGAGTGCATACACCTCTCTTCTGAGGGGAACTCAGTGTTGTAGGACGCTTCTTAAGTGAATTGAATCCTCTGTTTAATGCAGGGGACTTTGACTTGTAAACTTTATCAGTACGACCTTTACGTACTAACTGGTTTATTGTTGGCATGTATTTTCTCCTTTCGTTTATGCACACAGAACCGTGTGTTTCATTTCTTAGACTAAATATATGCTTTCATCCGCGATGAAAGCCCACTTTTCTAAGCACGTAAATATTACCCTTACTCCATGCGCATGTCAACAGTTTTTAAGGATTTTTTTATATCCACAGTACCGTGCGTTTCATTTTCTTTATTTTTGCTTATTTATGCACTGATTTTTTATTACTTTTATTCTTATATTTTACGAATCCGAATAGGTTGTTCATTGTTTTCCTTTCGTAGTTCATTCCATACGTTATAATATAAATCATACGGAGGTACAGCAATGGCTAAAAAAGTCTGTGATTTCTGCCTCAGTGAAGGAAAAGGAATTTTTAAACAGCCTGAAAAACTATCAGACGGTCACTACATTTGTAAGAGCTGCCGTAATAAGATACGTTCCTATGATCTTCCCATTAAATACGATCTGTTCCAATGCTTAGTTACAGCACAAAAGAACATGGTCGGCATGATTATGGGTACATATCTCGAATCCCATAAACCGGATGACTGTATTGCGAAGTTCTATCCTTTCCCACAAATGATGCTCCACAATGGGGAGCATTGCGTCAATCTCGTTAAAGCAACACTTACGGTCGAACAGGATGCCGTTCCAGAATGCTTTGCAACACGTTCGATTGTCGATGTATGCAGAAAAACTATTCATAATATTCCAGATGCCAAGGATACACGGAATATCACTAAAATCGAAGGGCAATTAATTGAAACAGAAGCTGCTCTCTATTTCATGTCCGAACATATTGTAAACTGTCATCGACTCTGCTATGTAAAGAGAAAAAATACAGACTCTAAACATGTCATAGTCGAAACTCCAACAAAGCAGTTCACTTATTCTGTAGAACATGCGGATCTGTTCTTTTTACGCGAAAGATTCTTTGATAAAGTGATTGCTGCTAAGAACAATAAGACCGAGAACCTCATCTACATTCAAAATGACAATGAAGTTCGAATTACACCAGGTGTATATGATATCCCTCATTCTTTAAGACCAGGTATCTATGAAGTGAAAGCAATTAATAATGCCGGTCTCCATGTTCGTGATAGCTATGGTCGTATGCATGACTATACATCCCCTCAATGTACTTTAAATCTATCTTCTGGTGGAACATTAGAATGTACGGGCGAATATGAACTGAAATGGCTTGGAAATAAAACAAAAGACGAACACTAGAAACAATTTGGATCCCTCGGGATCCTTTTTATTTAGCTAGAACTTTTGTTTGATACCTATTCCATATTTTACAAAACTTCTCCAACAACCATTGACTCAGCGCTTCTACTCTTCGATTCATAAGAGACTGATAAATGACACTGACACCAAAAGAAACAATCGCTAAGACCAATGCCATTTGAAAGACTAATAGAACACAATGGCGATAACAAAACATTTCGAATACTCGTACTTCTATCCATGGTCTTATATAAGTACGAAACAAAAGATTCTCATGCACGATATAGACAATGAGAGAACTCGACGCAATCCGATTGAGAAAAGGGTGAACTCCCTTATACTGTCGGAACCATTGAAAAGAGGAAAAAGCCACCCCAAACATAAATAAACTATTCGGTATCGTAAAAGGCTGTGCCATCCAAGCAAATGCTTGGATATGCAACCCTAATTGATTCCAACCAAGATAGAGACCGACATAAAAAAAGAGTGCTCCACAAAATAGATTTCGATTTTTCTTTCGATCTTCACATAAATCAAGACGATATCTTTTAAAGAAAGATACTGTTACATAGATTGTCACAAATTGAATCATTTCATTAAAGAAATATACTTTTCCTTCCACAAAAACCGGAAGAACATAATATAGAAAGAACATCTCTGTCATTAAGTGTACATGTTCTTGTGGTGCCAAAGAATCTAAGAATCGATTCAAGTAAGGATGAAGCCTATAGAGCAAGATATAACAGGTAATATACCAATTTAATGCAAACATAGTCGGAAATAACACACGTATCGTATCCCATCGTTCCATTGGGATATGAAAGAGATGAAGAATACCGAATACACACAGATTGATGATCCACACATCCAGTACCATATGTATAATCTTGGCATCATTCTGTTTCTTACTTTCTCGTAAGAACCAGACCGAACAGATTAAGAACATATGATTTCCTAATATGCCACATATTTGTAACATACCCAATAGGATATTCGTTGGATTGTGCGACGCTTGATAGATATTTAAGAATTGCGATTTCGCTAAAGGTAATTGGGGGACTGGATTACAGATTGTTTGAATGACATGAGACAATACGATCAAACCTATCGCAATGACTTTATAACATTCAATTCCTGATGCTCTTTCCCGATAAGTCATAAAAATCCTTCTTTCTAAAACACTTTTGCATTATGCCATATTCTCATGCGCTACATTTTTAGAATTCCATTATGCTTTTTATCATAAATGTTTAATATCCCTTAAATACGAAAAACCATCTACTTATGCAGATGGTTTTTCTGTTGTATTTGACGGAGGATGTCAAATGTTATGAAAGAGTACGAGCGAACTCGTAACCCTGGGAAATAGCACTCTTGATATTCCTTGGCTTGTTGCAATCGCCAAGAGTGGAGAACTTGATACCAGCATCATTCAACTGCTGCTGTAATATAATATTTGGACGATAGCCCATTGCAAGTACTAAAGAATCAGCATCATCGATTGTATATGTTACGCCATCCTTAGAATAGCGGATCGTATCGGTATCAACCTCTTCCACCTTTGCATCACAAAGAATCTGGACACTCTTTTCCATCATTCTTTGAACGAGAAGACTTCTACCTAGGCCACTTTCATTTGGCATAATTTCATGCGCCATTTCAATTAAGATGATTTCACGATTTTTAGGAAAACGGTCATTTAAAATTGGAGCGAGGTAATCAGCTGTCTCACAACCTACTGAACCACCACCGATGACAACGATCTTACGACCTGGGAACTTTCTTCCATAAAGCACATCATCCGCTGTCATGCAATCTTTGAATTTCGTCATAAAGCCTAGAACAACTGGTGTAGAACCATTACTCAGAACGATCTCATAATCCTTATAATCTTTCTGAATCTGATCGATTGTCATTTCCGTATTGAGTAATACTTCCACGCCAGCCTGCTCTAACTTATGTGCTTGGTACTTAATGAGCTGTGTCAGATCCTGCTTCGCAATTGGAACCGCCGCGATACGGACCGTACCACCTAACGAATCCTGTTTCTCGGCGAGAACAACATGATGTCCACGCTTTGCGGCAACAAATGCAGCTTACATACCTGCTGGACCACCACCAATCACAAGAATATTCTTCTTTGTCTTAGCCGGAGTCAAAGTCTCTTCATTTTCTGGTTCCAAGGATGGATTGACGGTACAAGAGACTCTCTTACCAAACATGATACCATTCAAACAACGGAGACATCCGATACATGGGCGGATATCTTCTATCTTTCCTGCCATTGCCTTATTACAGAACTCTGGTTCACATAAATTGGCACGTCCAATCATACAGATATCTGCCTTTCCATTCGCAATAAGCTCTTCTGCAAGCCATGGTTCGGTGATTCTACCGACCGTAGCGACTGGAATTGAAACATACTTCTTAATTTCTGCCGAAAGTGCACTGTGGGAACCCATCTTAGTTCCTGGAGCTGGAATGGAACTACCACGCTTGATCGTTGTACCACCAGACACATGGAGCATATCCACACCAGCTTTTTCTAACTGCTTCGCTACATAGATTGCATCATTTAGATTCAGACCACCGTCCGAATACTCATCTCCAGAAACACGTACATCAATCATAAAGTCTGTACCACACATTTTACGCACTTCCGCAATCACTTCTAATGTAAGACGTAAACGCCCATTAATGTCTCCACCATATGCATCTGTACGCTTGTTATAAAGAGGAGAAAGGAACCTTCCTAATAACCCATGGGCATGCGCAGCATGAATTTCGACACCATCCGCACCCGCCTTTTTAACGCGAAGAGCAGCTTCACCGAACTGCCGAATGATTGTCGATCGTAGCCGGTCTTGGTGCTTCTTTTGCATAATATGGCCCCGCAAATGAAGGCGCGATCAAACGTGGTGTTCCTGGAATTGGAAATGCCATATAAGCGGGATGAAAGAGCTGTGGTAAGATTTTTGTGCCATATGCATGAACGGCAGAAGTCAACTTTTCCCAACCTGGGATAAAGCTATCATCTGCGATAGACATATCTTCTGGAAGATCAACATACGTTGGTTCGACTGTTGTTACCTCCGTAACAATAAGACCGACACCCCCTTGGCACGCGCTGCATAATGTTCCACAAGCGCATCCGTTACATAACCTTTATCTGCTAAGTTTGTAGAAATAGGTGGCATAAATACACGGTTCTTTACGACTGTCTCTCCAATCTGGATGGGAGAGAATAAGTTTGGATATTGATTCATGGTTCTTCCTCCTAATACTTCCCTTTTACTTTAATATGAACCGACAAAAATTTCGTCTTGTGGAATGGATAGTACCAGCTATTATTTGTTCATTTATGCACAAGTAATATATCCTCTAAAAGAAAATAGGACATATAATGCCCTATTCTAAAAATGAATTCTTATGTTTTAGCGATTCGATTCTTAACTGAATCTGATTTCCTCGACGAGAATACTGAAAATCTTGTTCTTCTTGACTGTCCCATGTACAAACGATCGTATTATCTTTTCGTTCAATCGCCAACTCTTTCGAACGATAGAGACATTCCGTATGATTATCTAATTGAAAAGCATGATTCATGAGATCTTTCTGTTCTTCTGTAAAATCCGTTATCCTTGTCTCACTTTCACTATGAGGAACAAGATTCTTTAAGAACCGTTTGCGATATGTACTTGGTGCAATACCATAGAGTTCTTTAAAGATCTGCGTATAGGCTTCCGAATTTGGCATTCCACATTTTGCGGATAGTTCTTCGATGGATACTTTGCACTCCAATAAATCTTCTAATGACTCACGTACACGAACATAAGATAGATATTTAACAAAAGGAAGACCCGTAAAGCGAGTAAATAAACGAGAAGTATAGCTATTACTAAAAGAGAGTGTCTGCGCAATATCCGCAAGATGGATATCTTCTGCATAGTGTCGATCAATATAACGGATTGCTTTCATATAGTTCTCGTGATGAATAGACGCCACCGGTGATTGTTCAAAAGAATGACTCTGTTCCTTCTTTGTGATATAGAGAATACGCATCATAATCGTATTGAGCTCGAATAAGTCTGTTCCTGCAGAACATGAGAAAGATGTTCCGTAATAACCTCATACGTCCCCTTTAACACGAATGAGATTTCTAAGCTTGTCTGTCTCGAGAATACCTTACGATCAAAGCTATTCATACTTAAGCTCAGAGGATGGTTGTATTTCTGTCCTGAAAAATCATAATAATAATTCATGTTCTGCATACATACCCTCCTATGTCATCTAGCCTTGTTATTTCTTAATGTATCAAAATATAACCGAAATAGGTAGAGAACAAGCATAAAAAATGCCATGTAGCTTGCAGGTCTACATGGCCGGGTGGGATTGCATAGACTGATTGCAGCTATGCAGCTGATATTTATCAGCCACTAATACAATACAACATTTTTTTCGGATAAGATAGTATAATTTCACTTTTTTTTAAAATATTTTTTAAGAAATTATTAATATAAAATGTTTTTTCATTTTTTCTTACAATAGTGCATTCTTATACGATTTTTTATGTCAATTTGTATCAAAATATTACACAATCGTACTTGAATGACAATCAATGGTGTCCGTTCATTTCTGTAATCATACGATTTCCACGGACAAGGTTTTCCTTTGCACGAGGTAAGTCTGCGCGAGCAACACCAAAGTACAATAAATCCGTAATGCTGAGTGCCGAATTACGGAAATTAATCGTATCCCAACGACGAGAGCTATGCGTTACTGGAACATACATATGAATATCCGCCATAGCTGCTAATGAACTCTTTGGATTGAACTCCGTAATACAGATGACAGAAGCTCCAATCTTCTTTGCTTGTTGGATAGCTGTTGCAAGAATTTTATTCTCGCCTGTACAACTGATTGCGACTACAACATCATTCTTTGTCATATTTGCAATCAGTGGTAACATGCAATAACTATCGGAGTTTCCAACAACTTTCCGTCCGATATTCTGTAATTTGTACATCAGATCATTGCCAATGATGCTTGTCGGTCCAAAACCACAAATATAAATTGTTTCTGCTTCTGCACAGAGTTTGATTGCCTTCTTTAATGAATCCATCTCCAGCATATCTTCTGTTTGCTGACGGTATTGTGCATCTAGCATAAAAGCTTTATGAACAAGATCTTCCGTCGTATCGTCTTCTTTTAAAGATACTTCTAAAATATTACCTTTTGATTTAACAGAATCTTTTGCAAGATCTACCTTTAAGGCCGTCAGACCTGGATATCCTAAGCGCTTCGAAAAACGAATCCATGCAGCTGCAGATGTTTTACTTACAACACCTAATTCTTGCGCACTCTTTTCTACAGTCTCATCTACATGATCTAGAATATAATCCGCTATCAATACTTCCTTTGGAGTCAAAATATCTCTTGCTTGTTTAATCTTTAATATGCCTCCCATATGCTATGCCTTTCCAATCCAAAGTGAACAAATTATCAACAGTGGACATTTTCATTTTGAAAGAATACCACTCACATACAACATAAACAATACATATTTTATAGAATTTCTATTAAATCTCTTTGAATCTGATATTATTTTTCAGTGATGAATTATCATTTTAAGTGCAACACTTATAAAAAATAAAAGTCCATGAATT
>CAUWDF010000056.1:0-12043 GCA_963557245.1 uncultured Bulleidia sp. | reverse complement strand
AATTCATGGACTTTTATTTTTTATAAGTGTTGCACTTAAAATGATAATTCATCACAAGAAAAAGAAGCGAAAGAATGAAGGTTTTAATTACAGGTGGTAGTGAAGGAATCGGCAGAGCCTTTGCGGAATATTATGCAGCTCATGGAGCACATGTTCTTTTAGTTGCACGACATATGGAAAAATTAATGGATGTAAAGTTGCAATTGGAACAGAAATATAATACAGAAGTCGAAGTCTTTCCGTGTGATTTAATGCAAGAAAGTGCCGTAGAGTCTCTTTATCAACAGGCTGATGGAGATTCTTGGGACGTGTTGATTAATAATGCTGGTATGGGATATACAGGTTTCGTTGTGGATATGGATAGCAGTACAGTAAGACACATGATTCAGTTGAATGTTCAGGCGCTTACGGAACTTTGCTATCGGTATGCAAGAGGACATGTTCATTCAGGTGGAATCATCGTGAATGTATCTTCGACAGGTTGTTATCAAGAAGGACCTTATATTGCGGAATATTATGCAACAAAAGCCTATGTAACAAGTTATAGTCGTGCACTTGCAAAAGAATTATTGACATATGGTATCCATGTATGTTGCTTATGTCCAGGACCAACGGATACGGATTTTTATGAGAAGAGTGGCGGAAAACTTCCGTTCTTTTCTATGAGCCCAGAAAAGACTGTACAGATCTGTATGAAACAGATGAATCGAAAAACGGTTATCGTGCCAGGAGTTTGGAATCGCTTGATGTTATGGGTACCAAGATGGATACGTGTCAAAGTATTGATGAATATGAAAAAGAAACAGTGTTGAGGAACTGTTTCTTTTTGTTAGAAGATGTCATCGACTTGATTGAGTAAACGTGCAAAAAAATTTTTTTCTTTGGAGATGCGAACATGTAAATCATTTGTATAGAGAATCGTATCTCCATCTTTCAGAATAAAGGTACCGTTGAAGGATTGTTCTTTGTTGGAAACAAAAACTTGTGTAGGAAGGGTGCTCTCGCTGTCAAAAGTATCTTTGTTGGATTGAATCCATATATCAAAAGGGGTTTTGACTTCTTGGATGGTATCTTTTCCAATCCGATGTTTGAGTTGAATCGTACAGAGCACATCTCCTTTTGTATATACTTTATGATAGCTACATAAAGTATCTAAGATATGACTTAAATCGGCTAAGTGGGTGGATAAATAAGTCGCGGTATCTGCGTGACTGGTCACGATGATAACTTCTTTCTGTCCAATCTTAGACCACGAAGCAAGGCAATGCCCAGCAGGATTTGTAAATCCTGTTTTTCCACCAATCAGTCCTGGTAAAGAAATTTGTTTTTGTTCGGCTGGGAAGAAAATTGTTGATTGTAATACTTTTCCACTGGGGAAGTTCTGCATAGGTCTTGTTGTATAGGTATGTGTGGAAAAAATCATTGCAAATGTCTCATTCTTTAAGCATTCGCGTAATAGTAGAGCAATATCTTCGACGGTACTATAGTGATTTTCATTATGTAGTCCACTTGGATTTGTGAAATGGGTATTTTTCATTCCAAAGTAGGAAGCTTTTTCATTCATTAGTGAAACGAACGTGTCAATGGAACCTGTAACAAGGATCGCTCCTGCGTTGCAAGCATCCGCCCCTGAGACCAGAGCGATGCCATATAAAATATCTTCTACGGTTGCAATATCTCCTACGGTATAACCAACGATACTGGCATTTTCTTCTTGTAGTCCCTTTACCATATCTTTCGTGATTTTTACTTTTTGAGATAAGTCTTTGGTATTCTCTAGAATCAAATAGGCAGTCATCATCTTTGTCATAGAGGCTGGATACATCTTTGTATGAGCTTTTTTCGTGGCGTAAACGGTTCCACTTTCTTTGTCCATTAAGATTGCATAATCGGATAAGATTCCATCAAAGATGACATTTCCACAATCTTCTGTAGAAGAAGCGTGAAGTGGTAAAGAGGAAAAAGTGATATAGAAGATACAACATAGTAACAAGCAGAGTTTTTTTAATAAATTCATAGTTCTTATTATACTGAGATTTAAAAAATAAATTTTTAAGAATCTATAAAAAAGATTCCCTTTCAAAAGGGAATCTTAAGCATGCCTTATTCTTCAATCCAAACTTTCTTCATAACAACTGGGTTAAGAGGTTTGTCACGGAAGTCTGTACGTTCCTTTGCGATAGAATCGACTGTGTCCATACCTTCTACAACATGTCCGAAAGCAGCATACTGGCCATCGAGATGTGGAGCATCTGCGTGCATGATGAAGAACTGGGAAGAAGCGCTGTTAGGATCGTTTGTACGAGCCATAGAGATGACACCACGTGTATGTTTGATTGGGTTTTTGAAGCCATTGGAAGCAAACTCACCAACAATTTCTTCTTTTGATCCGCCCATACCGGTACCTGTTGGGTCACCACCCTGAATCATGAATCCAGGAATAATACGATGGAATGTCAGACCATCATAGAATCCTTCTTTCACAAGCTTTAAGAAGTTCTTTGCTGTAACAGGAGCAGCTTGTTCATCAATTTCAAGTTTGATGATTCCACCGTTGTCCATTTCGATAATAACCATATATTTTTAATCTCCTTTATATTACTTTAAATGCCAGATATCTCTGTTATATTCCTCAATTGTACGGTCACTGGAGAAGAAGCCTGCCTTAGCGATGTTGACAAGTGCTTTTCTCTTCCAAGCTTCGCGATCAGCATATTCATTCAGTGCACGTTCTTTTACATTACAATAGCTTTCCAAATCAAGTAAAGTCATGAACCAGTCTTTGTTGACAAGATTATCTTTTAAATCAGCTAACATTTTCTCGTTGCCAAGAGATAAGAGTTCTTTGGAGGTGATGAAGTCTACACATTCATGAATCATAGGATTACCGTTGTAGTAATCAAAAGAATGATATCCATTTGTGTTATATAAGTTAATGACTTCGTCAGAAGAACGACCGAACTCATACATGTTCTCACTACCAACGAGCTGCTTAATCTCTACATTCGCACCATCGGCTGTACCAAGGGTGATAGCGCCATTGAGCATGAACTTCATATTACCAGTACCAGAGGCTTCTTTCGAAGCTAAAGAAATCTGTTCGGAAATATCTGTGGCTGGGATTGCAATCTCGGCTTTTGAGATGTTGTAGTTTTCAATCATAACGACTTTGAGATATGGAGAAACTTCTGGGTCGTTATTGATGAGTTCTTGTAGGCATAGAATTAAATGAATGACACATTTTGCTTGATAATAAGCAGGAGCTGCTTTACCACCGAATACAACTGTAATAGGTGTATGTGGGCGATGACCGCGTTTGATTTCTAAATATTTATGAATGACCCAAAGCGCGTTCATCTGCTGTCTCTTATACTCATGCATACGTTTGATCTGGGTATCAATGATGGAATTTGGGTCGATGTCAATATTCTGTGTCTTCTTGATGAATTTTGCGAACTTCACTTTGTTCTCATGCTTAATAGAATCCATCTCATTTAAGAATGCTTCATCGTTATAGTGATTGAGTAGCTTTTCTAGATCGTATGCGTTTGTTTTCCAGTTTTCACCAATTGTGCGATCAATCAAAGAAGTTAAGCCACTATTGCAATGCATAATCCAGCGACGGAATGTAATACCGTTCGTCTTATTATTGAACTTATCACGATAGATATTATAGAAAGGACGTAGTTCTTGATGTTTTAAGATTTCTGTATGCAGTGCTGCGACACCATTGATGGAATGACTGAAATGCATATCCATCTTTGCCATATGTACAACATTATTATGGTCGATGATGGAAAGGTTCTCATCTCCATGGAACGCTGTGTCAACAGTATAGTCTAGCCCTTCAATAATTGGCATTAACTGTGGGACAACTTCTAATAAGTAGTTCAGAGGCCATTTTTCGAGTGCTTCAGCAAGAATTGTATGGTTTGTATAACCACATACATTTGAAACGATATCGGAAGCACGCTTTAATGTAATTCCTTCGAGAATTAATAAACGCATGAGTTCTGGAATAACAAGAGAAGGATGTGTGTCATTGATCTGAACCGCAACATAGTCATCTAAGTGATTCAGGTCATGTCCTTTTTCTTTTTCTTCCTTAAGGATGAGTTGAGCAGCATTCGATACCATGAAGTACTGCTGGTAGATGCGCAATTTTCTACCATCTTCATCAGAATCATCAGGATATAAGAATAATGTCAGATTCTTTGCGATGTCTGTTTTGTCAAAATGAATGCTGTCTTTGATAATGGAAGCATCGACTGTATCCAAATCAAATAAATGTAAAGTATTACGATTGCCATGATAACCAATGATATCTAAATCATACATATGAGAATGATATGTTTTACCAGCTAAGGAAACAGGGAAAGAGACACCGGTATCTCGTAACATATTCTCACCATTTAACCATTCGTCTGGGATTTCGTATTGTTTGTTATCTTTGAACTGCTGGCGGAAGAGACCAAAATGGTAATTTAGTCCGACACCATCGCCAGCCATGTCTAATGTGGCAATAGAATCTAAGAAGCATGCGGCTAGACGACCAAGACCGCCATTACCGAGAGATGGCTCTTTTTCAACTTCTTCGATTGCTTCCATCGATTTGCTATTTGCGTTAAGAAGTTGTTTCATTTCATCGTAAATACCGAGATTAATCAGATTTTTTCCGAGTTGTTTACCAATTAAAAATTCGGCACTGATATAGTACAGTTTCTTGTTTCCGGAAACGGTAGGAAGCTTTGCGGCTCTGTCTTTTACAAGAGAAAGGATAGCGCTGTAGAGCTGTTCGTTCGTAGAATTTTTGATTGGCTGCCTCAGATATGAATTTAATTCTTTTTCTAATTCCATATTTTCTCCTTTTTCAAGCTTTTGCTTCATGAAAAAACACAAGTTAAGTATACCATAGCGTATTGAAGATAGTACCCTGGTTATCGAGTGGAAAAGTAATGCTATGGCAGGTATACTGGTAAAAAGGGTGATGAAATGAAAAAAGCAGGTATTTTAATGCCGGTCGCTTCTTTGCCTGGACGTTTTGGATGTGGGACGTTTGGTACAGAGGCCTATCGGTTTGTTGATCTTGCAAAAGAAGCAGGATTTTCAATTTGGCAGATTCTTCCTTTAAATCCTTTAGGATATGGGAATTCGCCATATCAGCCATTCTCTTCTTATGCAATGGATGATCTTTATATTTCTTTGGATTGTTTATATGAGAAAGGTCTTCTGTCTCATCGAGCTCCTTCGTATCATAAACATGCGGATCAGATAGATTATGATGCGGTTCGTAAGTTTCGTGAGCCTTATTTAAAAGAGGCCTACCATAACTTTAAGATAGATCATAGTTATACGGTATTTGCGTTTCAGGATTGGTTACGTACATACGCTCTCTATATGACATTTCGTAAACAGAGTGGAAATGTATGCTGGAATGATTGGAAAGAAGAGTGGAAGGAGCAGCCTGTAAAAGGGAAAGCAGATCTACGACCTTATGAAGAGGATATTCTTTATGAGATTTTTTTGCAGTATGAACTGTTCTTGGAATGGAAAGATCTTAAACAATATGCCAATGATAAAGATATTGAGATTATGGGGGATATTCCATTCTATGTTGGTTTGGATTCAGCGGATGTATGGGGGCATCGTGAGAATTTTTTGTTAGATTCCGATGGCAGACCTTCCTTTATTGCAGGGGTACCACCAGATTATTTCAGTGCGACAGGACAACGTTGGGGAAATCCAATCTATGATTGGGATTATATGCAGAAAGATGATTTTTCTTTCTGGGTAGAACGCTTGGCATATGTTGGTAAAATGTATGATATTGTTCGTGTGGATCATTTTAGAGCGTTTGATACGTATTGGAAGATTAAGGCAAGCTGTCCGACAGCAGTGGATGGTGAATGGGTCGAGGCTCCTGGATATGCATTCTTCGATATATTGAAAGAAAAAGATCCGGAATTACATATCGTGGCGGAGGATCTTGGATTGTTACGCCCGGAAGTGCTCGAATTACGCGATCATTATGGATTTGCAGGAATGCGTGTCATTCAGTTCTCTTTTGACCCGAATGGGATGCCAGAAGATCATGAGAATCTGATTGTTTATACTGGAACGCATGATAATGATACTCTGTTCGGTTGGTATGAAGCACAATCTTCTCCTTCTCGTCATGCGATGCGTCATTATTTGAAACAACATGGTTATGATGCAAAATCATTCTCTATCAACATGATACAGTATGCTTTGGATTCGAATGCGGACACTGTTATTATTCCGATGGCGGATTGGCTCCACAAAGGTTCATCCGCACGGCTCAATACGCCCGGTACGGTTGGTAGTCCGAACTGGGAATGGCGTATACAAGACTATACAATGTTCGAAAAAAGGATACTTGAGATACAATCTTTACTTGCGAAAGCAGGTAGACGTGTATAGAATGGGGTAGAATTTTTACAATGATAAGGAGTGGACGTTTTATGGATTTGTTTTTGAATATAATAAAATCTGTCCTGTACGGAATCATTCAAGGTATCACGGAATGGTTACCTATTAGTAGTACTGGACATTTGATTTTGATGAATTCTTTTATGCCTTTGAATATTTATTCGGATCCACAGGCAAATATTGAGTTCTGGAATGTATTTAAGGTCGTGATTCAGTTCGGTAGTATTCTTGCAGTGCTCGTTTTGTATTGGCATAAATTGAATCCGTTTAATCCGAATTTGAAGCCGAAGAGAAAACGTTCTATATTACGTCTTTGGTTAAAAATTATTATTGCTTGTATTCCGGCAGGTATTGCGGGCATCTTATTGGATGATATCATCGATAATGTTCTATCGTCTTCCATGGTTATTGCAACGACTTTGATTGTATATGGTATTTTGTTTCTTTGGATGGAATCCAAAGAACATCAATATACGGTCGAGACAATCCGTGATATTACACCAAAGAAAGCCTTTCAGGTTGGCTGTTTCCAAATCTTAGCATTGATTCCAGGTACATCTCGTTCGGGTTCTACCATTCTTGGTGCGACTTTGCTTGGCTTCAATCGTGCAACGGCTGCGGAGTTCTCCTTCTTTATGGCGATTCCAGTCATGCTAGGAGCTTCTTTGTTGAAAATCATTAAAGCAAAGATCATTTTTGATATGACAAGTATCAGTATTCTGTTAGTTGGTACAGTTGTATCATTTATTGTGTCAATATTTGCTATTCGTTATTTGATGCAATATATTCGTAAACATGACTTCAAAGTCTTTGGTGTCTATCGTATTATCTTAGGTATCATTGTATTTGGATTCGTATTTGCAGGTATTATTCAGTAATGGAGAGGCTAGGCAAAAGTCTAGTCTTTTTTTGTGTGTGAGAAATGAAAATGGTTTTCATAAAAAATTTCAGAAAGTTAGAAAAATAGCAAAAAAGATATTGCAATTTTAAAAACTGCAGGTAAACTAGTATTCATAAAGGCGATGAAGAGAAGAGTAAGTCACTCAAAGCTTTCTAGAGAGTCCCTATTTGCTGGAAGGGGATAAGTGGAAATTGACTGAACATGATCTCGGAGCTGCATGGTCGATACGTAGGTCATGACGGTAGGACCCGTTATAGTCATAGAGTATTATCTGATTTAATCAGCGTACTTGAAGAGGAAGTGATCGTGAGATCATTTTAAAGTAAGGTGGTACAGCGTAAATATAACGCCCTTACAGCCGAAGATGGCTGGAAGGGCGTATTTTTTTAGCAAAGTAGGCTGCCCTGAAATCCACTTCAAATACCAAACATGGAGGGAAAAATTATGAACAGAACAATCAGAACATTAGCAGCAGCAGTACTTGCATTCGCACTTGTTGGATGTGGCACAAAGGATGCCGGATCTACAGCAGAAAGTGGAAAGAAAGAAGATAAAGTTATCCGTGTCGGTGCTACTTCTGTACCACATGCGGAAATCTTAAACGAAGCCGTAGCTTCCATTGTTGAAAAAGATGGTTGGAAGTTAGAAGTAACAGAATTTACAGACTATGTAACACCAAATACATCTCTAGAAGATGGTTCTTTAGATGCGAATTACTTCCAGACACTTGGTTACATGCAGGATCAAAATAAATCAAATGGTCTTCATCTTGCTGCGGTAGGTGGTGTCCATATTGAACCAATGGGTATTTATTCGGAATCACTCAAAGCTTTAGATGAACTGAAAGATGGAGCTGCTATTTCTTTACCAAATGATAAAGATAACCTCGATCGAGCACTTCGTTTCTTAGTCCAGCAGGGGCTATTAGAAGATCCAAAGACAGAAGAGTATGTTACAGAAACAACATTCAATGGCAACAAGGAACTGAACCCACATGGATATGAATTGCAGCCAGTTGAAGCAGCCCAGGTATCTCGTACACTGAGTGATGTTGACGCAGCCGTTATCAATGGTAACTACGCTCTGGAAGCTGGTCTTCCTTCAAAGACACCAGCATTAGTCATTGAAGAATTTGATACAGAAGCTTCCATCGCACGTACAAACTTCATTGTTGTTAAACAGGGTTCAGAAGATTCTGAAAAGACAAAAGAATTAGTGAAAGCCGTTTCTTCTGAAGAAGTAAAGAAGTATATTGAAGATACATATAAAGGTGCAGTCATTCCATCATTCATTGATGAAAATGGCAAAGCATTGAACTAAGAATCGTTAAAATGTTCAGAGATTATGTCTCTGAACATTTGCAGTTAAGGGGAGGATGAAATGATCGATCTTGTAAATGTGAAAAAGAGCTTTGGTGATTTGCATGTTCTGAATGATATTACATTGCATATTCAGGATAAAGAAATCTATGGAATCATTGGTCAATCTGGTGCAGGTAAGAGTACGTTATTACGTTGTATTAACGGTCTTGAGAGCTATGATTCTGGTAGTATTGTGGCAGATGGAAAAGCAGTTAATGTAAAGGATAAAAAAGCTCTACGTGATCTACGAAAAGATATGGGAATGATTTTCCAGAACTTCAATCTTTTGAATCGTCTGGATGTTTATGACAATGTAGCGTTACCAATGCGTTTTTGGGGTGTTGATCCAAACAAACTCGAATCGAAGAAAAAAATCGAAGATTTAATCTCACTCGTTGGTCTCAAAGACAAGATTCATGCACGTCCATCCGAACTATCTGGAGGCCAGAAGCAAAGAGTTGCTATCGCACGTGCACTGGTTAATGATCCTAAGATTTTGTTGTGTGATGAAGCAACTTCCGCTCTCGATCCACGTATTACAAAAGAGATTCTTGCACTGCTTAAGAAGATTAATAAAGAGATGGGTATCACAATCGTTGTTGTTACGCATCAAATGGAAGTGGTAAAAGAAATTTGTGAACGTGTTGCATTCTTAAAACATGGTGTTGTAGTTGCGGAAGGAAAACCAGAAGAATTGTTCGTTCATCCAAATGAAGATGTTAAGAAGTTCCTTGGCGAAGAAGGACAGTCATTACCTCAGGAAGGTGTGAACATTCAGTTATTCTTTATGGATGAGACATCGGATGAACCAGTTGTTACAGAAATGGCACGAGAACTGAATATTGATTTCAGTATTTGTTGGGGTAAGTTAGAAGAATTCCGTGAGAATGTTTTCGGTAGTCTTGTTATCAATGTGAAGACGGAAAATAAATTTGCGGTTTTACAGTATCTAGACAGTAAGAATGTAAAGTGGGAGGTACTCTAAAATGCAAGGAATGTCAGATGTAATTCTTAAAGCGTGTGGAGAAACTCTCTACATGGTATTCTTTTCAACACTTGTTGCTGTTGTATTAGGATTTATTCCAGCTGTTATCTTAACATTGACAGCACCAGATGGTTTAAAACCGAATAAAACAATCTATGGTGTTTTAGATGTGATTGTGAATGTTTTTCGTTCTTTCCCATTTATTATTCTGATGGTCATTGTTACACCATTTACAAGAATCATTGCCGGTAAGTCTATCGGTACGACAGCGGCAATCGTTCCATTAACCATTTATGCTGTTCCATTTATTGCAAGAGTATTTGAAAATGCGTTACGCGAAACAGATTCAGGTGTCATTGAAGCGGCGAAGTCTTTTGGTGCGACAGATATGCAGATTATTTGGAGAGTTTATTTTAAAGAATCGGTTCCTCGCTTAATCAATGGTGTCATTCTTCTTATCATTAATATGGTAGGTGCTTCTGCAATGGCTGGTACACTTGGTGGTGGCGGACTTGGTGACGTGGCAATTCGTAAGGGATATCAATCTTATGATGTTGGTTATCTTGTTGTTACTTCCGTTATTTTGATTGCCTTTGTACAGGTCGTTCAGTGGATTGGTAATGTTATGTATAAGAAAAAGTCTTGATTTTTGGGATTGTATTGAAAAAAATAAAGCGAAAGATAATATTTTAATGTATGATAGGAGCGGACAGAAATACTGATCCGCTTTTATTAAATAGAAAGAGGAGAACAAAGTGGCTGAGAAAATTATCGTTTTGGACTTTGGCGGCCAGTATAAACAGCTGATTGCCAGACGTGTTCGTGAAAATCATGTCTACGCAGAGATTCTCCCTAATACCACTCCAATTGAGAAATTGAGAGATAAGGATATTAAGGGAATCATTTTGACAGGTGGACCAGATAGTGTATATTTGAAAGATTCACCAACTTATGATAAAGAATTATATTCTTTAGGTGTTCCAGTACTTGGTATCTGTTATGGAGCACAGCTTATGGCTTATCAGCTTGGAGGTACGGTTAAGACAGCACCTACAAGTGAATATGGTCGTACAGAAGTGACACTGGATCAATCTTCTTCTAACCTTTTAGGAGATTGGAAAGAGGTTTCCACAACATGGATGTCTCATACAGATTATATTGCAGAAGTTCCGGAAGGATTTGAAGTTACTGCGCATACTCCGGTTTGCCCAGTGGCTGGCATGGAAAATAAAGAAAAGAATTTGTACGCAGTACAGTTCCATCCAGAAGTCGTTCATACAGAAGAAGGAGAAAAGTTATTCCATAGTTTCGTATATGACATCTGTCATTGTGAAGGAACATGGAAGATGGATTCTTTTGCGGAAACATCTATCCGTGAACTGCGTGAAAAGATTGGAGATGGCAAAGTATTATGTGCTCTATCTGGTGGCGTTGATTCTTCCGTTTGTGCAGTTCTTCTTTCGAAAGCTGTAGGAAAACAGTTAACTTGTGTATTTGTCGATCACGGTCTACTTCGTAAAGACGAAGGAGATGAAGTGGAAGCTGTATTTGGACCAGAAGGACCATATGAGTTGAACTTTATTCGTGTCAACGCACAGGACTACTTCTATGAGAAGCTAAAGGGTGTCAGCGATCCAGAGCAGAAGCGTAAGATCATTGGTGCAGAATTCATCAATGTATTTGAGGCGGAAGCAAAGAAAATTGGTAAAGTTGACTTCTTAGCACAGGGTACTATTTATCCAGATGTCGTTGAATCGGGTATTGGTAAAGGTGCTGTTATCAAGTCTCATCATAATGTAGGTGGTCTGCCAGATCATGTCGATTTCAAAGAAATCGTTGAACCATTGAGACAATTATTTAAGGATGAAGTACGTGAAGTTGGTCTAGAACTTGGAATTCCAGCTGCGCTGGTATATAGACAGCCATTCCCAGGCCCAGGACTGGGTATCCGTATTGTTGGCGAAGTTAACGCAGAAAAGGTTAGAATTGTACAGGAAGCGGATGCAATTTACCGTGAAGAACTTACAAAAGCTGGCATCGATATGGGTAAGGGTCAGTTCTTCGCTGCTCTCTCCAATATGCGTTCCGTCGGTGTCATGGGTGACCATAGAACATATGATTATGCAGTTGTATTAAGAGGAGTCATTACTTCTGACTTTATGACTGCGGAAGCTGCAGAAATTCCATGGACTGTCTTACAGACATGTATGACACGTATCATCAATGAGGTAAAGGGAGTGAATCGTGTAATGTACGATCTTACTTCTAAGCCTCCTGGAACAATTGAGTTCGAATAATATATTAGAGCCAAGAAATGCCTATTTTACGGGCTTTCTTGGCTCTTTC
>CAUWDF010000055.1:0-12706 GCA_963557245.1 uncultured Bulleidia sp. | reverse complement strand
AACGAAATTATAAACTCACATTAGATGTTGCACTTAATTTGACAAATTACTTTTTGAAAAAACTTTTCATAATATCAAAGAAAATACTAAGAATCATTTCAATAATTGAGAATGGTCCGTTGTCAAAATGTAAGCGCTTGCGTATAATGATGGAAGAGATAAGATTTACATCATAATTATTAAGGAGGCAATCTATAATGGCTGTTAAAAAGTACGTCTACAAATTTTCTGAGGGAAATGGGACGATGCGTGAGTTGCTCGGAGGTAAAGGCGCAAATCTAGCGGAAATGAGTAACTTAGGTCTTCCTGTTCCATCAGGTTTTACAATTACAACGGAAGCATGTACTGCTTATTATGAGGATGGTCGAACAATTAATGAAGACATCATGAAGCAGATTCGTGAAAATGTTGAATGGCTGCAGAATAAAACTGGTAAAGTTCTTGGCGATGTTGAACGTCCTCTTCTTGTATCGGTGCGTTCAGGTGCGCGTGCATCTATGCCTGGTATGATGGATACAATATTAAATTTAGGTATTAATGATAAAGTTGTAAAAGCAATTGAAGAACAATCTGGTAATGCTAGATTCGCATATGATTCGTATCGACGTTTTGTACAGATGTTTTCGGATGTTGTGATGGGATTAGATAAAGCAAAATTCGAACAGATTATTGATGATGTCAAAGCTAAAAAGGGCATCCATTTAGATATTGAAATGGATGCAGAAGATATGAAAGAATTGACATATCGATTTAAAGAATTCTATAAAGATAATTTAGGTGAAGATTTCCCACAGGATCCATATATTCAGTTAGAGAGATCTGTTGAAGCTGTTTTCCGTTCATGGAATAATGATCGTGCTATTTTCTACCGTAAGATGAATGATATTCCAGATTCATGGGGTACCGCTGTTAACGTTATGGAAATGGTATTTGGTAATATGGGTACAGATTGTGGAACAGGTGTTTGTTTCTCACGTGATCCATCGACTGGCGAAAATCGCTTCTTCTATGGCGAATACTTGATCAACGCACAAGGTGAAGATGTTGTTGCAGGTATCCGTACACCTCAGCAGATTTCGAAACAAGGTTCTTTAGAATGGGCTGCACATCAAGGTGTTTCAGAAGAAGAACGTTTGGCAAAATATCCATCTCTCGAAGAATCTATGCCTGAAGCATTTACAGCTCTTACAGAGGTTAAAAACAAATTGGAAAAGCATTATCATGATATGCAAGATATGGAGTTCACAATTGAACATGGTAAGCTTTTTATGTTACAGACACGTAATGGTAAGAGAACAGCTGCAGCAGCTTTAAAGGTTGCAACAGATATGTACGATGAAGGTATGGTGACAAAGGATCAAGCATTGTTAATGGTAGAGCCAAAACAGTTAGATGATCTTTTACATCCAATGTTTGATACAGATGCTTTAAAAGCTGCATCCGAGCGTGTTATTGCGAAAGGTCTTGCGGCATCTCCAGGTGCTGGATGTGGAGCAATTGTCTTTACAGCTGAAGACGCAAAAAAAGAGGCTGAAGCTGGAAAGAAAGTTGTATTAGTACGTTTAGAGACTTCTCCAGAAGATATTGAAGGTATGCATGTATCACAAGCAATTGTTACTGTTCGAGGTGGTATGACTTCTCATGCTGCTGTTGTAGCTCGTGGCATGGGCGCTTGTTGTGTATCTGGATGTGGAGACATTTCAGTCAATGAAGAAAAGAAAGAACTTTATGTGAATGGCAAGACATTCAAAGAAGGAGATATCATTTCTGTAGATGGTACAACAGGTCGTGTCTATGAAGGTGAAATCAAGACAGTTCCAGCAACCATTACTGGTAATTTTGCTAAGTTCATGTCTTGGGCGGATGATCGTCGAACAATGCAGGTCCGTACAAATGCAGATACACCAGCAGATGCTAGAAAAGCAGTAGAATTTGGTGCACAGGGTGTAGGGCTTGTTCGTACAGAACATATGTTCTTCAATAGTGCAGAAAGAATTAAAGCTATTCGTATGTTATGTGTTGCTACAACATCTGAACAAAGACAAAAGGCTCTTGACACGGTTGAGCCATATCAGCAAGAAGATTTCGAAGGGATTTTTGAAGAACTAGAAGGAAAGCATGTTACAGTACGTCTTTTAGATCCGCCTTTACATGAGTTTTTACCTAAGACAGATGCAGAATGTAAAGATGTAGCGGAAGCATTAGGCATTACAATAGATGAAGTAATGCGTGCTGATGCAGAATTAAAAGAATTTAACCCAATGATGGGACATAGAGGATGCCGCCTTGATGTAACCTATCCAGAAATTGGTGCAATGCAGGCAAGAGCTATTATTAAGGCAGCTATTTCTGTTAATAATAGACATCCAGAATGGAACTTTGAACCTGAAATTATGGTTCCACTGGTAGGTGAGAAGAAAGAATTGGATTATGTTGCAAATGTGATTCGCAAGGCTGCAGATGAAGTTATTGCGGAAGCTGGTGTTACATTGCCATATCATATTGGTACAATGATTGAAGTGCCTCGCGGAGCGCTCAACGCTGATGAACTAGCTGAAACAGCTGAATTCTTCAGTTTTGGTACAAATGATTTAACACAGCTTACATTTGGATTCTCTAGAGATGATGCAGGTAAATTCCTGAATGATTATTATGATAAGCATATCTATGAAAGCGATCCGTTTGCTCATATCGATGTCAACGGTGTTGGTAAGCTAGTAAAACTTGCTTCTGAGTTAGGACGTAAGACAAATCCAAATATTCATCTTGGTGTTTGTGGCGAACATGGTGGTGATCCTGCATCTATTGAGTTCTTCCAAAGTGTTGGATTGGATTATGTATCTTGCTCTCCTTATCGTGTCCCACTTGCTCGTTTAGCTGCAGCTCAGGCGGCGATTCGTCAAGAAAGCAGAAAGTAATAAAAAAAATTAATTTACAAATCGTATATAGAGTATGTTTTGCTTGATATCTTCTATTTTAGGATATCAAGCTTTTTTATCAGATTTAAAATAGAATATGTAGAATAGGGATATTTTTAAGTCGTTATTTTTGGCTTCGTATTTAAAAACTTATTATTAAATTACTCTGTTTTCATTGTTGTGCTTAGAATCGTAACCGAATTTCGACTATAAGAACACAATCGATGAAAGGAATAGCGAATAAATAGGCTGAAAGATTTTTTTTGTTATTTTTAAGAGAACAAAACTGGTAAACGTGCAGACAAGTAAATTTAGTAAACTTCTATATTTAAATAAGTTAAATATAGAAAATTTTGAGAATCGGATCAGTGATAATGATTAAAGATATAAATTTTTTATTATAACTATAATCATTTCATTGCATATCTAAATATATTTACAAGATGGAAGCAGATTTCTTTTATGAGATTACAAATGCATTGTATCCTCTTGATTAAAAATACTAAAGAATTATGGATTGCTACAGTTAATGTTACAGGCCGACTTTTATATGAATTTTATACAGGTCAAGAGACTTCGTTTTTGATCATTTTGTGTCACAATCCTATGTTTCAGATGATGAGATATGGAATTTTACACCATTAGCGAAAGAATTGAATTAGAGTAAAAATAACAAGTTACCAGATAGAGATTTTATAAAGGAGTTTATGAAATATAATTATTATATGTATCATCTTATATTTGCAAATGATAATGAAGATTAAGTTGCTATTTCAATGCATTTTTTTAAAAGATGTGAGAATCAACATTTAAATGCAATATGAGCTTCATAGAAACTTTATATACCAGGGAATTTAAAAGAACAGTTTGGTAAAATTTTAGGCAAAAAATCAGAGGCTACTATATGATTCTGCACAGTTGCAAGAATATGAAGCATGGGTGATTAAATTGAATGATATAATAACTTATTACGATCATAATTCAAAAATGTATTTTTTAAATACTTTCAATACTTCTATGGAAAAACTTTATGATTCATTTGAAGTATATTTAAAACCAGTTGGAAGATTTTAAATTTAGGATGTGGTAGAGATACAAAGTTTTTTTATCAAAATGGTATGATGTTGTACCAGTGTATGGTTCTGTTGAAATGTGACGATTAGCAGAAAAAATATAGGGCTGGATATACGTAATGTTTGCTCTGATGCTTAGATTATCAAAATGAATTTGATGAAGTATGGTCATGTGTTTCTTTATTACGTGTCGATTCCGATGACATAGTAAAGATAATCTATAAAATGAAGAATTCGCTGAAAGAACAAGGAATGTTATATACTTCTTGGAAATATGGACATGGGAATTGAGGAAGGAAAGTACTATCTTGATTTGAATGAAAAAGTAATTATGAAGAGAGGTCAAGATACTCATTTTAATACAGAATGTATAAGGATTACAGTCGATAATTTAAATCGGAATCATAATGGTTAAATGTCATTGCTCAAAAATAAATATTAGTTTTTGGTTTTAATGAAATCATCAATTGATATGTATAATAAAGACTTTATAATAAAAGTATACAATATGTAAGATATATAAATTATTTTTAAAGGGAATTTATATAAAGATAATACTTTTATTATTTATTTCAAATGAGTTGTTTGTATATATCTATCGGAAGTTACATGGATTTAAATCATTAGAATTAAATACTATATATAAATAAATATGGGGGTATCATTTATGAATGAATATATTATGGCAATTGATCAGGGAACAACAAGTTCTAGGGCCATTTTATTTGATCATGATTCTAATATTATTGCGATTGCTCAGAAGGAATTTACGCAATACTTTTCGCACCCTGGATGGGTTGAACATGATGCAAATGAAATTTGGCTGTCCGTTCTAGCAGTTCTGGCAGAGTGCATTCAAAAAGCAAATATTTCACCTGAGCAAGTAAAAGGTATCGGTATTACAAATCAGAGAGAAACAACGGTTGTTTGGAATAAAGAAACAAGTTTACCAATTAGTCATGCGGTCGTATGGCAATCACGGCAAACAACGGATATATGTGATGATTTGATTCAAAGAGGATTTCAGGATACTTTCCGTAATAAGACAGGACTTTGTATTGATCCATATTTTTCGGCTACGAAAATTCGTTGGATACTTGACCATACACCGGGTGCACAAGAATTAGCTGAACAAGGAAAACTATTAGTTGGCACCATTGATAGCTGGCTCATATGGTGTCTTACTGGTGGTAAAGTTCATGTGACAGATTATTCCAATGCTTCTCGAACGCTTCTCTATAATATCTATGACAAGAAATGGGATGAAGAACTTTGTCAGATTTTAAAGATACCAATGTGTATGTTACCTGAAGTCAAAGATAGTTCATTCATCTATGGTACAACAGCTCCTTATCATTTTTTCGGTCATGAGATACCGATTGCAGGAGTTGCAGGGGATCAACAGGCAGCTCTATTCGGGCAAGGTTGTTTCGAGCCAGGAATGGTTAAAAATACATATGGTACTGGGGAATTCTTACTTATGAATACGGGAGATTATGCAAAACGTTCAAAAAAAGGTCTATTAACAACCATTGCTTGGGGTTATAAAGGAAAAGTCACATATGCATTAGAAGGATCTGTTTTCGTTGCTGGATCAGCAGTGCAATGGCTACGGGATCAAATGATGTTCTTTCCAAAATCCTCTATGTCTGAAGAATTTGCGAAGAAAGCCGATTCGAATTCTGGTGTCATGGTCGTACCCGCATTTGTAGGTCTTGGCGCCCCTTACTGGGACGATCGGTGTCGTGGCTCTATATTTGGCTTGACTAGAGGAACAACGCGTGAGGATATTACGAAAGCAACATTAGATTCTTTGGCTTATCAAACACGAGATGTTATAGATGCAATGATTGTAGATTCTAATGTGCCGATTGCAAAATTAAAGGTAGATGGTGGTGCTTCGGCCAATGATTATTTGATGCAGTTTCAATCGGATTTATTGCAATGTGAAATCAATAGACCAGATATGGTAGAAACGACTGCCTTAGGTGCTGCTCATCTAGCTGGTCTAGCAACTGGATTTTGGAAAGATTTTGAAGAATTTACAACGCAACAACATAAAACAGTCTATATGCCAAAGATATCGCATGCTGAAGCAGATAGGTTATATTTTAAATGGCAAAAAGCGGTTCAGGCAGCACGTGCTTTTTCGGAATGATACGTTTAAAACCGCAGAAATATCGCAGAAACAAGGAATAGGCTTGTAAAAGCAAAGAAAATAATATATATTGATAGCGGAAACAAGGAGTGCTTATAGGCACTCCTTCTGTTATGTATGGAGGAGTATGGACAGAACAGAACAGCTAAAGGAATTGTTTGCTCCGGTATTCAATGAATGTCAGGTGATACTTTATGACCTTAATTGGAAGTCACAAGGTAATGAACATATACTTGAAGTATCAATTATGAAACAAGATGGATCTATGGACTTGGATACTTGTGCAGATGTTAGTGAAAAACTGAGTGAGTTACTTGATTGCGAAGATCCAATTTGTGAAGAGTACACATTGGAAGTTTGCAGTCCAGGTGCAGAAAGAGAAATTAAAGATTTAAGTGAAGTAGAACATATGCAAGGGCAGTATGTTTATGTTCGCTTAAAACATCCATTTAAAAAAATGCTGGAGCTGATAGGTGAAATACTCGATGTGACAGGTGGCATAGTTCATCTGGAATACAGAAACAAAGCGGTAAAGAGAGTTGCTGAATTCCCGATGGAGGACATCGATCTGATCCGCTTGGCAGTGAAGATATAGGAGAGATGAAATGGAATTAAAATATAAGGAAATGCTCAAAGCATTGAATGACGTTGAATCCGAACGTAACATTCCGGAAAGCGTTATTTTAGATGCTTTAAAAGAAGCAATGGCAAAAGCATATAAAAAAGATGCAGAATTACAGGATATTGATGTCGTTGCGGAGATAAATGAAAAGAAAAAGACAATTGATCTTTATCAGAACTATATGGTTGTCGCTAGTGATGATGATGTAGAAGATGATGAATTAGAAATTGGATATGAAGAAGCAAAAGAAATCAATTCGAATGCGGAAATTGGCGAAAAAATCAGTCGTCCAATTGAAGTGACAAGTATGTCACGTGCCGCTGTCTCTATCGCGAAGAATGTTATGCGTCAAAAAATTAGGGAAGCAGAAAAAGTTGCGGTTTATGAAGAATATATTGATCAGAAAGATGAGATGGTACTTGGTGTTGTCGAGTCTGTAAAAGATAAGTTTGCATTGATCAACCTCGGTAAGACAGTCGCAATGTTACCTCATTCTGCTCAGATTCCTCATGAAGTACTTCGAGAAGGACAACAAATTCGTGTAGTGATTAAAGAAGTCAATCGCGAGACAAAGGGATCACAGGTTCTTGTATCTCGTGCCGATCCAATGCTTGTCAAACGTTTATTTGAAAAAGAAGTTCCGGAAATTTTTGATGGAACGGTTGAAATTAAAGCAATTGCAAGAGAAGTAGGCGATCGTACAAAGATGGCGGTTATTTCTCATAATCCTGATATTGATCCAATTGGAGCATGTATTGGTCCTAGAGGGGCTCGTGTTCAGAAGATCATTGAAGAATTGAAAGGTGAAAAGATAGATATCTTTACATATTCAAATGATCTTACAGAACTTGTTAAGAATGCATTAGCACCCGCTGAGATAATTGCAGTTATTCCTAGTGAAGATGAGCGTAATCTTCTTGTTATTGTAGATGAAAATCAGTTATCTCTGGCAATCGGTAAGAAGGGTAAGAACGCTAAGCTAGCTGTTAAGCTCATTAATCGTAATATTGATATTAAGACTAGAGCAGATATCGAAAAGAAGGGGCTTGACTATGATGAACTTTTGGCGCAGGCAGAAGAACGTCGTGAAGAGATGCGTAAGGAAAATGCTCGAAAAGAAATTGAGCGTTTAGCGGAAGAAGCAAAGCTTAGAAAACAGCAGAGAATGGAAGCAGGTGCTAAGATTCTTGAAGCACAGGGTGATGCTCCAGCAGTTGAAGAGGATGGTTTTATTCCAGAAGAAATGCAGGAAGAACTCACAGATAACATTCGTCATGAACTGGCAATGGCAACAGAACCTGCAGAAGAATCTGCTGTAGAAGAAAAGGAAGCTACAATGGAAGCTCCAGAAGAAAGTGAAGAGGAAACTGTACCAGAAGATACAGAAGAAAGTATTGAAGAAGTTGAGGATACGTCTGTGGAAGAAAAATCCAGAAAGCATGCTGATTTAGAAGAAATGGCAGCTAATAATACTTATGTTTCTAAGTTTGAAAAACTTGCAAGTGCATCTAAGCCAAAGCAGGATGTGAAGCCTAAGCGTAGAAAGAAGAAAGAGGAAGAGAACAACTATAAAGTTTCGAATAAGGAACTTGAAAAGCAGCTAAAAGCAGATCTCGCTCGTAAAGCTGCTTCTAATAAGCCTCTTTATACAGAAGAAGAATTAGCAGAAATCGAAGCACAGCAAGAAGCTGAAGAAGAAAAGGAATATGACTTTGACTACGATGAATATGCTGATTTCTATGATGAGGATGATAAATAAGCATGCCTAAAAAAATACCTATGAGACGCTGTGTCGCAACTGGTGAACAGTTTCCAAAAAAGGAGCTGCTTCGTATTGTACGAACACCAGAAGGTGAACTTTGTGTTGATCCAACTGGTAAATTAAACGGACATGGAGCGTATATTCGTAAAGATGAATCTGCCATTGAGGCAGCGATAAAGAATAACGTATTAAAAAAAGCGTTAGGTGTTGCAATTCCAGATGAATTTTGGGATGAAATCCGTTGTGCAATCAAGCAGTAGCAGAAATAGAAAAGAAAGAGGTGAGGTCAGAAAAGATTGTTTTACGGAATTAAGTTAATTCCGCGTAAGGAAAGGGAGGTAAATATATGCCAGCAAATACTAATCGTCGTAAGCCATCAAATGGTTCGAACAATAAGAAGAACCATAAGAATAACAACTCTAAGAGAAATAATAACCAGAGAAGAGATTTTGACAACCGTCCAAAAGCTGCTGCTCCAGATATCCATGAAATCACATATACAGAAGGTATTACTGTAGGAGAATTAGCTGAAAAGATTCAGAGATCTTCAACAGATATCATCAAGACTTTATTCATGGAAGGAAAGGCAGTTACAATCAATACACCTTTAGATGATGAAACGGTTGAACTCGTTTGTATTTCTTATGATATTGAGCCTAAGAAAGTCAAAGAAAGAGAAGAAGATACTCTGGAAGTAGATATTGAGGATGATCCTAATAAATTACAGGTTCGTCCACCTATTGTTACTATCATGGGACATGTTGATCATGGTAAAACAACACTATTGGATACGATTCGTAAATCTTCTGTTGCATCTGGGGAAGCTGGTGGTATTACACAGGCTATCGGTGCGTATCAGGTACAGCTTGATGGTAGAAAGATTACATTCTTAGATACCCCAGGTCATGAGGCATTTACTGCGATGCGTGCAAGAGGTGCATCTGTAACTGATATTGCTATTATTGTTGTTGCAGCAGATGACGGTGTTATGCCTCAGACTATTGAAGCAATTGACCATGCAAAAGCGGCTCAAGTTCCAATTATTGTTGCTGTTAATAAATGTGATAAGCCAACTGCTAATCCAGACTATGTTATGCAGGAAATGGCAGAACATGATCTTATGCCTGAAGAATGGGGAGGAGAAACCATCTTCGTTCGTACAAGTGCGAAGAAGGGTGAAGGTATTGAAGATCTTCTTGAAACAGTCATTACAGTTGCAGATGTTCTTGAATTAAAGGCTAATCCAGATCGTATTGCAACAGGTACTGTAATTGAAGCTAAGCTCGATAAGGGCAGAGGGCCAGTTGCAACTTTACTTGTGCAGAATGGTACATTACATCATGGGGAACCAGTTGTAGTTGGTACAGCATTTGGTAAAGTCAGAAAAATGACGGATGAAAATGGTCGTGAACTTAAGGTTGCTGGTCCATCTACTCCAGTTGAGATTATTGGTTTAAATGATGTTCCTGAAGCAGGTGATTTATTCCGTGCTTTCGATGATGAAAAGGAAGCTAGAGCTTTAGCAGATCGTCGTAAGAGAAGAAAGATTGAAGCGGAACGTAGAAAGTCATCTGCAGTCTCTCTTGAGGATTTATCTGAACAGATTGAATCCGGTGCGATTAAGGAAATCCCTATTATTATTAAGGCTGACGTTCAGGGTTCGGCAGAAGCTGTTAAGAGTTCTATGGAGAAACTTGAAGTTGGTGACGTTAAGGTCAATGTCATTCATGCAACTGCTGGTGCAATTACAGAGTCCGATATTATGTTGGCGGATGCTTCTCATGCAATGATTATTGGATTTAATGTCCGTCCGGATTCTAATATTCGTAAGATGGCTGATGAAGCAGGGGTTGAGATTCGCCTACATAACATCATTTATAAGGCTACTGAAGAAATGGAACTTGCCATGAAGGGTATGCTTGAACCAGTTTATGAAGATGTAACAATTGGTGAAGCAGAAGTCAGAGAAACATATAAAGTATCAAAAGTTGGTACAATTGCTGGTCTGATGATTACAGATGGCAAAGTTACAAATAACTGTAACGTACGTTTAATCCGTGATGGTATTGTCATTTATACTGGTAAGCTTGCTTCTTTACAGAGATTCAAAGATCAGGCAAAAGAAGTTGTTGCTGGTTATGAATGTGGTGTTACAATTGAACGCTACAATGATATCAAGATTGGAGATACTCTTGAGTTCTTTACTGCTCAGGAAGTTCCAGTGGAGTAATTTAGATGGCTACAAGTGTTAAGCAGAGACGACTGGAAGGAATTATTCGTAAAAATATTTCGGATATTATTCAATTTGGATTAAAAGATCCAAATGTCGGTTTTGTAACAATTACGGATGTTCATGTATCCAATGATCATTCTTATGCAAAAGTATTCGTTACATTCCTTGGTAAAGAGGCAAGAGCACAGGCTGGATTAAAGGCATTAAATCGTGCAAAAGGTTTCATTCGCAGTGAGTTATCACAGCGCTTAGATATTCGTCGTACACCAGAGTTGACATTCGTTCTTGATGAAACAGAAATGAATGCGAATCATATTGATGATATTATTCGTGAAATTCATAAAAATGATAATAACGAACAGGAATAAATACAAAGAGATAGATTTTGATCTATCTCTTTTTTTTTTGAAGAGAGTTTTAGAAGTTAGGGAATATATTTATCAGAAAGGAAAATGGTATGAGAAAAATTACAGTTCAACCAGAGCAGCTTGATTCCTGTGCTGTTCGTATGGAAACACACAATCAGGACTATCAAAAATATTATCAAGAGCTTTTCAGTGAGGTCGATAAAATGGCCTTAGCATGGCAGGGAAAAGATAATACAGCATTTACGAGTCAGATTTCAAAATATCAGACGGATTGTCGTTATCTTTCTTTATTATGTACACAGTATGCGGATTTTCTAAAGAATAGTGCACAGTCTTATCGAGATATTGAAGATGAGTTGGCAAGTCAAGCTCGTAGTTTAGCACAGTCATAAGGAGGTTCTATATGTCACAAATTTCTATTTCTCTACAAGAAGTTGCGGATACAGCCAGCAAGATTCGTGCCTTGAATGAAGCGATGAATGAAGAATTATTACAAATTAAAAATCTAATGAATTCATTAGACGGTTATTGGCTTTCGGATAGTGCAGATGAGATTCGTTCTCGTTTTAATATGTTTGCGATGCGTTTTCAGACTCAGAAACAAACAATTGAGTCTTATGCTGGATTCCTGGATCTAGCAGTTGAAAGCTATGACTCATTAGAGTCTTCGATTACAGGTAATGCATCTGGCATGCAATATTAATAAAAAAATCAAAGAGGTCCTTTTTATAGGACTTCTTCTGATTTTAAATGTTGGATGTATTCCAACAAAGATTCAGTACATTTCGATTGGGGAATGGATCCAGGAGCTGAATCGAAGAGCTGGAATTATGCCATCCGATGATAAAACAAATTCCATTCAAACTATTTTGAAAACAGATCAATATTATGAAGATATATGTAATGCAGTGCAATGGGGTGTTATACAAGAGAAAGATATTACAAACACAAGTCAAAAATTAAATCGTGATTGGACTGCATATACATTATGGAATCTCATTGGTAAATTCAATACTATAGATTCTTTTCTCATTGAAGACTTAAAAGATTCTCAATTCCCAATAGAAGTACAAAATGTAGTGAATACACATATCATGTCTTTAGATAGTCGAAATTTCTTTCATCCAAAGGATTTAATCAATAGAGAAGAAGCTATTACAGCTTTAAATACAGCAGTGGATAAGATTAATCATCGAAAGATTGAAAATCAAAATATGGAAATTCAGTGGAAGGATAATGCAGTCTATAGTATTGATTCTTCTTATGTACAAGAGGATGGAACAAAAGCAATGTTTCCATCACCCCAAAATATTTACAAAGGAGACATTGTTAAGTGGATAGACAGAACGACGCAAAAAGAACTTTATAAAAAAGTTTCCTCAGTTGTAGAGGAAAATGGCTTTTTAATTCTGGAATTAGATACTATTGATTTTTTAGAGGAAACGGATTCGGCACGTTTTTCAGGTAGTACTGAAATTGATTTTTCAGATGCTACCATTGAGATTCCAGAACAAGGATTTGTACAAGTAATTTGTCAAATTAAGTGCAACATCTAATGTGAGTTTATAATTT
>CAUWDF010000054.1:0-12789 GCA_963557245.1 uncultured Bulleidia sp. | reverse complement strand
TTCATGGACTTTTATTTTTTATAAGTGTTGCACTTAAAATGATAATTCATCTTTAAAATTCATGACAGATAACCTGATTTTGTTTTGCTTTGATAGCTATCGTATATATTCTCTATTGCATGTTGACTATCCGATGCCCACTCACATTCCTTCAAATAGGAACGGGATAGACCATAGGCATCCATCGCTTCTTTCTTCTTTCTCAGAAAATCATAGAAGTCACAATCTACTTTTGTAATATCGACCCAAGTAACCGCTCTTTCTTTATGAAAGATAGATTCAATGCCATACTTTCGTAATAAACTACGACAATCTTTTACCGCTTTCCGATAGTTTGCTTTCACTTTATCATCGTACTCTTTGTCTTCCCAAAGATTGGCAATCGCTTCTTCCATCGTTACCGCACCCCCTCTACGATCAAAACAGAGAGCGAGCAGTTCCATGGCTTTATGATTGCTAAAACAAATTCTTTCATTATCCACAAATATATCAAATGCGCCAAACATACGTACTTTAATACGCTTTTCCATGCGTTTTGATAAGAGTTCGATTCTTTGCATGACATCAATCAATTCATGATCTTCCGCAGGGATACGTAAAAAGTAATCTCCACGAAAACGATTGAATTCATATTCATAATTTCGATTTTCATGTAATAAGAAAATAATAACAATGCCCGGATATATCTTCTCCAGTTCTTCTGCAACAGCCCGGCCAGACATATCTTCTAATTTCAAATCAATCATAGCTGCTTGTAATGCATGTTCAGATGCATGACGAACAGCTTCTTTTCCCCAAGAGAAACTATATAAATTTTGTTTTGGACATTTCTCTTGAATCTTTTCCTCCAGTTGATCGCGCACTTGCGCATCGGATTCAACGATCAATATTTCCATCTGCAATTAATACCTCACAACCCCACTTGAAACTATAGCTCATTACTTTTTAAAGTAATTTGCCATTTCATGTAATAATATATCATTATATTGTGAATATTACGTGATATCGTTATAATTTATGATATTTAATTTTAATTTTACGCATAAAAAATGCGTAGTGATGAAATCATTATCATTACGCATTTTTTTCATTAATGCTGTACTTGAGAAACAAGCCCCATTGCTTTTGCAATATCCAAGTTCACACCTAATACATTGACTGTCTCTTCTCCAAAAACACCAAACAACTTGCCTTTTGTATTATCGGAGACAATTTTTTCCAGTTCTTCTTCACTCAGACCAGCAGCTTTTGCGACAGCTGGAATCTGCACTTTAGCAGAAGCTGGAGTGATATGTGGATCAAGACCTGAACCAGATGCTGTTAAAAGATCCGTTGGAATATCTTCTTTCTTCACACCAGGATTATCTTTTAAGAAAGAATCAATATCTTTTTCTACTCTTTTTGCCAATTCTGGATTCGATGGAGCGTAATTATTGGATCCAGAAGAGAGTCCTGCATACTCTGTTCCGTCATTATAATACTCTTTTCCATCTTCGTCGATTGTATAAGTATTGTAGTGATAGGCAGAAGGACGACACTTCATAAAATAATCTTCTGTAAAGTCCTGGCCCACATTAACAGAACCTACTGGCTCTCCATCTGCTGTTGCTAAAGAACCTGCTGCTTGATCTGGAAATACAACCGCAGAAATTCCATTCAGAAGTAATGGAAATCCTAATCCACATACGACTAAGAATACTAATGTAATCGATAGAGCATTACGTAATGTTTTTCCAAACTTCTTCTTAGATGAGTTGTCCATTTTGTTGCCTCCTTATAGTCCGATTATTGCCAGAAGTGGCGCAATAATCAGGTCAATGAGCTTAATACCTACGAATGGTGTGATAACACCACCAAGTCCATAGATCAGCATGTTTCTGCCAAGCATCTTACCAGATGACATTGGACGATATTTAACACCTTTCACTGCTAATGGAATCAAGCAAGGAATAATAATTGCATTGAAGATCAACGCAGACAGAATTGCACTGAACTTTGTCGAAAGTCCCATGATATTCAATACCTGCATCTGTGGAATAACAGACATGAACATAGCAGGAATAATAGCGAAGTACTTTGCGATATCATTTGCAATTGAGAATGTTGTTAAAGCACCACGTGTGATCAATAACTGTTTACCGATTTCAACAACTTCGAGAATCTTCGTTGGGTCACTATCCAAATCGACCATGTTCGCAGCTTCTTTCGCAGCTGTTGTACCAGAGTTCATCGCAAGACCTACATTTGCTTGAGCAAGAGCTGGAGCATCGTTTGTACCATCTCCTGTCATTGCTACAATCTTGCCTTCAGCCTGTTCTTTCTTAATAACCGAAATCTTATCTTCTGGTTTGCATTCTGCAACGAAATCATCCACACCCGCTTCAGCCGCAATGGTAGCTGCTGTCAAAGGATTATCACCTGTACACATGATTGTCTTAATGCCAATCGCATGTAATCTTGCAAAACGTTCTTTCATGCCAGGCTTTACAGTATCTTTTAAGTAAATAACACCTAAGATTGTCTTACCACTACATACAACAAGTGGTGTACCACCCAATGAAGATACTTTTTCAACAATAGACTGTAAATCTGCAGGTACCTTTCCACCATGCTCTTTTGCATAAGCTGTTACAGCATCATAAGCGCCCTTCCAAATAGGTGTGCCATCTGGAAGATCGATACCAGACATTCTTGTCTGTGCTGTAAATTCATGAAATTCCATACCTTCCTGCTTTTCACTTGTATCGCCTAACTTTTTTGCAAGATCTAATGTGGACTTACCCTCTGGAGTCTCATCATAAAGACTTGTTAAAGCTGCAGCATGTACAAGGTCCATCTTATCCTGTCCTTTAACAGGTAAGAAATCGGAAGCTAAACGATTACCAAAAGTAATTGTACCTGTCTTATCCAAAATCATTGTATCGACATCACCACAAGCTTCAACCGCTTTACCAGACATCGCAATGACATTGAAACGTGTAACTCTATCCATACCGGCAATACCGATAGCGGATAACAAACCACCAATGGTAGTAGGAATCAGACATACCATCAGAGCTACTAATGTAGATACTGGAATATCAACGCCACAATATAAAGCAATTGGATACAGTGTAACAATAACAATTAAGAAGATAATTGTAAGAGATACAAGTAATGTATTTAAAGCAATCTCATTTGGAGTTTTCTTACGAGAAGCTCCTTCAACAAGACTGATCATACGGTCTAGGAAACTATGACCTGGCTCCGAAGTAATACGAATCTTTAACCAGTCAGAGACAACGGTTGTGCCACCTGTTACAGAACAGAAGTCACCACCACTTTCACGTACAACAGGAGCCGATTCACCTGTAATTGCTGATTCATCAACCGATGCGATACCTTCAATGACTTCACCATCATTTGGAATTATCTCACCAGCAGATACCATGACAATATCGCCCTTCTTTAATTCACTTGAAGAAATGACTTTTTCGGAACCATCTTCCTGCAGAAGTCTTGCTTTTGTATCTTTCTGAGTCTTCTTTAAAGATGCAGCCTGCGCTTTACCACGGCCTTCCGCAACCGATTCTGCGAAGTTTGCAAACAGAACAGTAATAAATAATACGATTGATACAATCAAGTTATAAAGTCTTAAATCCGCATTCTGTCCCCCGAAGAAAGAAGGGAAGATTGTAATTAACAATGTAATAACAAATCCTACTTCTACTACGAACATGACAGGATTCTTGATCATATATCTAGGATCCAGTTTCTTAAAAGAACCTTTTAATGCTTCTTTTAAGATTTCTGGTGTAATAAACTTCTGTGTATTCTTGTTCTTACTCATATCAAATCCCCCTTATCCCCACAATGTCAGATGCTCGGCGATAGGGCCTAATGCAAGTGCTGGGAAGAATGTAAGAGCTGCGAAGATATAAACAACAAATACTAAGATAATTGCAAAAGCAATTGTATTTGTCTGTAATGTACCAGCTGTTTCATTCACAAAATTCTTCTTCTGTAAGGAACCAGCAATGGCTAACTGCAAGACAATTGGAATATATCTACCAAAGAACATAACAAGTCCTGTTGTAACATTCCAGAATAATGTATTGTCGATTAAACCTTCAAAACCAGAACCGTTATTCGCAGCCGAAGAAGCGAATTCATACAGTACCTGTGTCAGACCATGATATCCAGGGTTAGAAATACCCGCTAGACCTGCTGGAACTGCAATCGCAATGGCTGAGAATGCTAAGATCAGTAATGGATGAACAATAATAGCGAGAGCTGTTAACTTCATCTCTTTACCTTCAATCTTCTTACCAAGATATTCTGGTGTACGGCCTACCATCAGACCGCAAATGAATACGGCTAAGATTGCATATAAGACCATATTCATAAGACCTACACCCTTACCACCAAATACAACATTCAACATCATATGAAGCAGTGGTACCATGCCACCAAGAGGTGTCAATGTATCATGCATATTATTGACAGTACCTGTTGTAAAGGATGTCGTTGTAGTTGTAAACATAGCAGACTGGGCAATACCGAAACGGACTTCCTTACCTTCCATATTACCAGCGACTTGCGATAGACCTACTTCTGCTAAAGCTGGGTTACCAGCACTTTCTGCATAGAAACAAATCAATAGACCAACGATGAAGAGAACACCCATAGCAATGAAAATAGTTCTTCCTTCTCCACCAAATACTTTGGCAAGAAGACCCTTCTTTTCTTCTGGTTCTCTGCCTTCCTTTTCCTTGATACGTTCTCTATGGCTGTCTCCAACCATCTTACCAAAGGTAATAACACACGCACCCGGTAATAACATCATGGAATAAAGTTCAATCAAGTTCGAAATAATAGTTGGATTTTCAAGAGGTGTAGAAGAGTTCGCACCAAGGAAACCACCACCATTTGTACCTAAATGTTTAATAATTTCAAGTGCAGCGATTGGACCATTCGCAATCGTCTGGTATGTACCTTCCAATGTCTGTACAACTATGTTCTCATGGAGATTCATTGGTACACCCTGCCATACAAGTAACAGACCACCAACGATAGAGAATGGAATCAATACACGAGTCAAGATACGAGTTAAATCGGAATAGAAGTTACCAACATCATCTTTGGTACGTCCAGCAAGACCTCTAATGAAGGCAACACAAGCAGCGTAACCACTTGCGGCAGAGACGAACATCATGAAGATGATAACAACCATCTGAGATAAATAACTTAATCCAGATTCACCAGCATAATGCTGTAAGTTCGTATTTGTCATGAAACTGATGATTGTATTAAATGCAAGATCAGGATTCATGTTATCGATGTTGTTTGGATTAAAGATTGGTAGACTCTGAATACGAAGAATCAGATAACCAATAAAAATCATTGCGGCATTTGTAACAACCAATGCGATTGCATACTGTTTCCAGTTCATGCCTTTCTTAGGATCAACACCAGTGATCTTATAGATGAAACCGTCGATCTTATCAAAGACAGGATCGGCAAATGTCTTCTTTCCTGCAGCGATGTGATACAAATAGACGCCTACAGGAATGACAAGCATCAGATAGATGATGCAGGTCAATACTAACTGCAACATATTTATATGTCCCCCACTTCAACTAAAAACGTTCCGGATGTGTCAATGCATATACCAGATATATGCCAATACAAATAGAAATCACTCCGATTAAAAGCATGTGCTCATTCCTCCTGCTCACTCTTTCGCATCAACCTGCGCTGCACACCATTTCACCAGCAATATCACTAGCGCCACGCTAATGACAAGTGTGCCAACCATTAAGATGTCCATCATACTTTTATAGCCTCCCTATATTCCACCACACATATCTGTGTGTGAAATAACAACGTTTTTCAACAATACTGAATAATCTCAAGCTTTTTTAAATAGCTTATGAATACTCTTACGTAACGTATTGAATCCGAAAATGAAACCAATCAAGATAATGAAGATTTCTAATCTTCCCATCATCATGCCGATAATTTCGATAATCAATGTTGGAGCATTTGTCATTGGATTTGTAATACCAATGGAAAGACCTACGGTACCTAAGGCAGAAGAGAAGTCGAACATTGCTTCTGTCAATGTGCATCCTGCTGTTACTGTCATCAAAAGGCAACCAACAATATAAATAGCAAGATAGCAGATGATATAAGATGTTGCTTCTTCTTCTGTATCTTTATCCAAGGAAGTTTTACCATTTGCTTTAACGTAGAATTCTGTATCGACGCTACGTGAAGCTCTGATTCTCTTCATAAAGTTCTGTTTTGCTGTTCGAAGAGCAATATAAACTCTAGATAACTTGATACCACCTGCAGTGGAACCGATACCTCCACCAATGAGCATCATAAGAATCAAAACACCAATGGCAAATTGTGGCCAATCGGCATAGCTCATTGTGGAATAACCAGTCGTAGACAATGCTGAGATTACATCGAATGAAGATTTTCTCAGTCCTTCTAAGAAGGAAATATTCAAGCCATCTGCTAAAGAAACAGCTGTAATAGGGATAAAAATCAGTAATACCAGGAACATAAAGCGAACTTCACTAACTTTGAAGAAAGACTTAATCTTTCCTTTTGCTAACAACAACAAGGCTGCGAAGTTCGTTGTACCGATCAACATCAGCACAATCGTGATTACTTCAATCGCCAAACTATTATATTTCCCGATACTATTCAGTTTTGTTGAGAATCCACCTGTAGATAGAGAGCACATACTATGGCAGAAGCCATCAAACCATGTCATACCAGCCATGCGATATGCAGCTGCACCAACTACAAGGCAAATGTTATATATATAAAAGATAGCTTGTGCTGTCTTCTTGATATTTGGAAGGATTCTATCCGGATGTCCTTCCGCACTATATAGATTCATGGCATGTTTGTTCGAAATGAACATGATCATCATCATAATGAAGCCAAGTCCACCACAATACTGCATGAAACTTCTATGAAATAAATAGATCTGCGGTGTTTCAGCTACGTTCATAACCGAAAGACCTGTCGTTGTCCAACCACTGACAGCTTCGAAGATTGACTGTACAAATGTCAGATGCTGACCAAGGTAAAGAGGTAATGCCCCAAGCAATACACCCCAACCCCAAGCAAATAGAACAACGAAACTAGAGCGACCTATATCTAATCTCCAGTTACTCTGATAAGAAGATTCCCTCTTACCAAATTTACATACAAGTAATCCCAGGATGACCGATAAGCCTCCTGGAACTAGGAATGTCCAAGCAAAATGACTTTCCGTAGGATACCATGGCAATACAACCAGCGGAAATAAGATCATGGCACCAATTAGGACCATCAAGATGCCATAATTTGATTTATCTGCTAGTTTTTTTGTCATGCTGTCTTACCGCCATTTAATGCTTCTGCCAGTTCTTCCTTACGACCATCTGCAGAAATCAGAATCAAAATATCATCTGCTAAGATATGTGTATCACCTGTTGGGATAATCGTGTTATCTCCTCGCAAGATACAACCAATGATTGTACGTGGAGGAAGTTCAATCTCTGCTAACTTCTTTCCTTTTATTGGCGAAGTTGTAAAAACGCGCATCTCTGTTGTATGAATCTGGGTATCATGAGACTCACTAACTCTTTGAATTTCATCAATAATTGCTTCTTGTTCGATAATATTTGTAACCATAGACAGGGCACATACAACACTATCGATACCCATCTGCTTGAAGAACGGAATCTTTGCCGGATCCGCTACAAGCGAAACAGTCTTCTTAATATTGAACTTCTTTTTACACAATTCACTCGCGACAAGATTGACTGCATCTTCATTTGTTAACGCAATGGAAATATCACAATCTGTTGCATCTGCTTCATCTAAGATAAATGGTTTTGTTGCATCACCATGAATGACTCGTAGGCCTTCAATCTGTGATAACATCAAGCAATCTTCATAGTTATCATTGATTGCTGTAACATGATAATTCTTATTTAATAAGGAGATTGCAAGAGACTTTGCCTTATTACGACCACCGATCAATATTACGAATTTCTTCATGCAGCAACCTCATTTCTTTCCTGTGCCCTAAATTTATCCAAAATTCTATCAATTTCTTTTGAAGATAGAACAGCTGGACAGATTGTATCAATCTCCAGTTCTTTATAGACACATTCTCTTTCTGGATCGTATAGACGCGCAATGACATGCTTTACATTAAATACATAACGCGCAATCTGGGCTGCCATAATATTGACATTGTCGTTATTTGTAACAGCAACGACAGCATCGGCTTTTTCAATCTCTGCTTCTTTGAGAGCTGCAAAGTCTGTGCCATCGGCTTCTACAGCTAATCCCCCATACGCTGAAGAAAGCTTACGGAAGGAACTCTTATCACTGTCCATGATGAGAACATTACTTCCACTTTCAGACAGTTCATTCGCCAAATTCGCACCTAATCTTCCACAACCGATAATGATTGTATAGGCATCTTCTTTTTTCCTGTCTAAGAAACTCATTTCCCTTCTCCTTATACTTTGTAAATGATTGATACATATCCAACTCAATTGCTCATAAACAATTTTTCACGACGTAACTCTTCTGCTTCAACATCTGCTTGTGAGAATGCAAAGCGTCTGTTCTTTGTAAAAGAACCAATATTCTGAAGATTTACATTGACTGGCTGATACGTTGGATCCAGTGCCCACCCGGCCCTGAAGTGTTTCATTGCCAGTGAATAATCACCCTTCATTTCCAGGAGTATACCGTATAAATTTTGTGGCACTGGAGAATGTGGAAATTTTCCAAGTGCTTCCACAATCAATTTTTCAGCTTCCGTGTAGTTATATGCTTCACAGAGTTTTTGAATTGAAGTGATGTAATCTTGAATGCTGCAACATTCTGTGTTTTTACGATTACCGAACATTTTATCCGCCTCCTGGAGAGATGCTATTTTCTAGCCCTCTTTGTTTGCCTATATATATTCGTCCAAACTTTGTGAGTCTGTTGTGAAGACAAGTCATAACGTGTGAGAAAGCTGTGAGAATTCGATAAAGGCATTAACACATATCCTAACAGTGCTAAAATACCGTTAAAAAAGTATAGATTTCTTATACATGCGAAAAAAAGACTCAACCAACTTTATGCCGGCTGAATCCGAAAAACATAATACGATTTGAATTATTTTCTGGATAATTCCCTTTACTCATCTGCAAAACGATAGCCTACACCAATCTCGGTACGAATATAACGTGGTTTTGCTGGTACAGGTTCAATTTTACGACGCAGAGAAGCGACTAATGCTCTTAATGCTTGGGTATCACTTCCATAACCTACTCCATAGATTTCATTGATAATATACTGTGTCGTCAATACTTTGCCACTATTTTTAAATAATAATGTCAATAATTTAAATTCCAATGGAGTCAGATGAATATTCTCTCCATCTCTAGTGACAACTCTTTTATTGAGATCCAATGTTAATCCACCAACGTTTAAGACTGGGTGTTCTTCTTGTTTACGATTGTTATAAAGATGACGTAAAGAGACACGTATTCTCGCTAATAACTCATTTGCAGAGAACGGTTTTGTTAAATAATCATCTGCCCCAGCATCTAAAATCGCCACTTTTTCGCGATCTTGATCACGTGCGGATACCACAATAATTGGAATATCCGACCATTCTCGGACTTTGGATATAACTTCCATCCCATCTGCATCTGGTAAGCCAAGATCTAATAAAACGAGATCTATTTTTTCAGATACAAGTAAGGATAATGCATTATGCGCTGTTCCCGCCGTAAAATAACGAAACCCTTCTTGTTTTAATGCATATGCAATAAAACTTCGAATCTGCGCATCATCCTCCACAACTAATATACTGATTTCTTGATTCAACATTCTGATACCTCCGGAAATGTGATCACAAACTCAGCACCACCTTCTTTACGATTGCGAGCTGCAATTGTCCCGCCGTGTGCTTCTACAATGGATTTACAAATTGTTAATCCTAATCCAATTCCTCTATGAGAATCGGTACTCTTACCTCGGGTAGTATAGAACATTTCAAAGACATTCTTCAAATCCTTCTCACTAATACCCGAGCCATGGTCATATACAGCTATCTCTATTTCTTTTTCCCTCTTTGTGACACGCACACCAATTTCTTGATCAAGTGGAGTATGTTTTACCGCATTATCTAATAAATTAACGAGAACTTGCGTTATTAATGTCGCATCCATCGGAAGGAAGATAACTTCTTCTGGCATATCAATCTGGATATTGCGTCCTGGAAATCTCTTTTCAATAATCATAACAGCTGCCGAAATTACTTCTTCAACCGCTTCCATTTCTTTATTCAGATTCAAATGCCCATCTTGTAACTTGGTAAGATTCAAAATATTTTCTACTAAAGAATGTAACCAATCGGCATCGGTATAGATATTCTCTGCAATCTTATAACACGGATCATCTTTCTTCAGATAACTCATGAGCATCTCACCACTGCCCATAATTCCCGCTAATGGCGTCCGTAAATCATGAGAAATTGCACGTAACAAATTTCCTCTATAACGCTCTTGCTCGATCTGTTCACGAATCTTCACTTGTTCATTCAAACTGATCATACGTTCAAAAGCTAAAGAGGAACTTTCAATCATGGAATAGAACAACTTCCCCTGTGGTTCGGTAAACTCATTTGCCTTATCCATTGGTATCTGGAGAACGACTAGAGATCCTGCTTTTTGCGTAATCGGATAATCATAGTAAATACCATCTTCAATAAATTTCTGTTCACAATCCGAAAACTTCTTTTCCATCTCAGTACGAGGCAGCATCTTTGTCTCATAATGATAGTAATCCCCTTTTGAAAAAAAACATTGATTCTTTTGTTCGTCCTCTTCATAGATTAAAATCGCCACATGACATTTCATTACTTCATGTATCGTATTAACTGTCATCGAAGCAATCTCAGGCAGGTTCTTCGCTCTTACAAGTGTACTCGTCAATTGATAGAGCGCATTACTCGCCGCTTCTCTTTCTTTCGCTTCATGTTCCCCTTCTTTGACTTGTGCCGTTAGCGCACTTGTCATAATTGCGATGATCGACATAATAACAAACGTAATAAGATACGTTGGATCATTGACCTTTAAAGTCATAACAGGATCGGTAAAAAAGAAATTGAACAATAAAACCGAAAATATCGTACATAGAATTCCATATACATATCCATCTGTATATCTAGAGATTAATAATGCACTAAAAATATAAACAATGACAATATTCGTATCATGTAGCCCACAACATTGAAAAAGAATACCAATCCATGTTGCCAGAGTCATAAATAAGAGTGTAATAAAAGAGTCTTTTAAAATCCTCTTATTCCTTTCTTTCACATTCCATTTTGATTTCATAACATTTCCTACCATACTATATTATAAGGTAAGAGTTACATCTATGTCATATATCCTTCGATTTGTCACAATATTATGTATTTTATATCAATAAATAGTTCTTATTCTATGGTTCATAAGTAATCGTGATGATATGTTTACTTCCTGGAAGATACTTTACCAAGACACTCGTATACTCTTTGATATTCTCTTTATCTTTGTAGAAACGATGACGATTAATATGAAACTCTCTGTCAACATGTTGCTCATCTTTCCCTTTTAAATAGTACTCACTCGCATCAGAAGATAGTTCCATATCCAAATAGACCTCATGTAATACGACTTCCTCTGGATTCAATAAATACGGTATATCTTGAATATGGAGACGAAAAAAAACCAAAAACATTACAATAAATAGTCCATCCAAAAAAATATATACGATTCCTTTTCCAAATCCTTTCCACGTATGTTTCTGAAAGGATTCCTTCACTTCTCGAAAACTAATCACCAGCATAGATGTTAACAACAGAACAATCATCACAAAAAAAATCACATATGCAGCATATCCTTCAGATAAATTATCTGCTAAATATATTAAAAAGACTCCCGCTCCAATACATCCAAAACAAAATATCCATTGTACAATCGGATTCTCTTTATATTTTTTTGCCATACCGTGCCTCATCTATTACTTTCAGTATGCCTTACTAAAATCAAATCCATATAAAAAGAGCATTAAATGCGAACTATATATCTAACGCTCTTTCTAATATATGCAACTCTTCCATCGCTATCGCATTTGGAAAGAGATTCTTCTCCACATTCTCGATACATGTATCTAGATTTATCCACAATACACTTTCGACTTCCATTTTATCCACATGGAAGTCCTCTTCTTCCAGATTTTTCCACACTAAGAACACTTTCGAATGTTGAAGATCATAAAAAGGTCTACCATTGAACGCCCCTTTCCAGCTAATCTTTCTATTTCCACAGAAGACCAATTCTTCTTTCTGGATTCGAATGCCAAGTTCTTCTTGTATCTCACGTACTGCAGCTGTCTCAAAATCTTCTCCACTCGCAACATGACCAGCACTTGATATATCATAACAACCCGGGAATGAATCTTTCTGCAAAGAACGTTTCTGTAGAAGGCACTGTATTTTTCCACAGTTCTTTCTTACCAACCAAGTATGTGACGCTCTATGACGAATTCCTTTCGCATGGGCAATATTTCGTTCTACGATTTCCCCTATCAAATTGCCGTTGTCATCAATCACATCTAAATATTCTGCCATTCACGAAATATCTCCTCTATAAATCACATAAATCTATGTATATATACTACTTGTTTTTCTCACAAGTAATTTGTCAAATTAAGTGCAACATCTAATGTGAGTTTATAATTTCGTTT
>CAUWDF010000053.1:0-12975 GCA_963557245.1 uncultured Bulleidia sp. | reverse complement strand
CTCAGTTGGTAGAGCAACTGACTCTTAATCAGTGGGTCGAGGGTTCGAGTCCCTCAGGAACCACCATTCAAAGTCGGAGAAATCCGATTTTTTTCTTACATATTAAGAAGATAATAAAGATGATTTTAAGGGAACTCTAGTGATCAAAGTAGAGTTCCTTTTTGTATTTTTGTGGAAAAGAATTTTAATGATTGCAGGTATACCTTTTAAAAAATCTTAGAAATTCTTTGATTGCATTTTCTTGAAAGGGCTTACTTAAGCGAAAAAATTGGAAAATGGATAAATATTCTTAGAAATTCTTAGAAAATTAGAATCTAAGTTTTTTCTAGAGAAATCAAAAAAAATTCTATAGAGAAGAAGTAAGCGTTTACATATACTGGATGTAGTTGATGAGCAAAGAGGCTCATAAAAAATCAGGAGGGAAAATTATTCCATGAAAAAGTTTTTACAAATTTCTGCAGCAGCAGCTATGACATTAGGTTTAGCTGCATGCTCTAAGCCAGCTTCATCTGGTTCTGCAGCAGGTTCTGCTGCAGCTGGCGAAAGCGGTGCTTACGCTGACAAGAAGGTTGGTGTTTGTATCTATCAGTTCGCTGATAACTTCATGACATTATTCAGAGGCGAATTAGAAAACTACCTCGTTGAAAAAGGATTCAGCAAGGACAACATTACAATCGTAGATGGTGCAAATGACCAGGCTACTCAGACAAATCAGATTCAGAGCTTCATTACAGAAGGTGTTGACGTTATGATCGTTAATCCAGTTAACTCTTCTTCTGCAGCTACAATCACAGATATGGTTGTTGATGCTGAAATTCCATTAGTATATATCAACCGTGAACCAGACGCAGATGAAGAAAAGCGTTGGGAAGAAAATGATTGGAAGGTTACATATGTTGGATGCGATGCTAAGCAGTCCGGTAAGTTCCAGGGTGAAATCATTGCTGATGTAGGTAAAGATAAGCTCGATCGCAATGGCAATGGTAAAGTTGATTATATCATGATCGAAGGTGACCCAGAAAACATCGACGCTAAGTACAGAACTGAATATTCTGTAAAGGCTCTGCAGGATGCAGGATTTGAAGTAAATGAACTCGATGACCAGATTGGTAACTGGGATCAGGCTACAGCACAGTCTCTCGTCGCTAACTCTCTCGCAGCTCATGGTGATGATATTGAAGTAGTATTCTGTAACAACGACGCTATGGCATTGGGTGCTTTACAGGCAATCAAAGCTGCTGACCGTAAGGTTGGCGAAGACATCTACTTAGTTGGTGTTGACGCTCTTGACGAAGCTCTTGATGCAGTATCTACAGGTGAAATGACAGGTACAGTATTCAATGACCACATCTCTCAGTCCCATACAGCAGCAGATGCAGCTATCAACTACATCGATGGTAAGGACAACGAACACTACATTGGTTGTGACTACGTTAAGGTAACAACAGAAAATGTTAAGGATATTCAGGATCTTCTGAAGAAGTAATTCACTTATCCTAAAAATCGATTGAATCAAAAAGTGCGGGTGCTCTGATTCGCGCCCGCACTTTCTATGTTTTTAGAATCAGAAAAACGATTCGTTTCACGTAATTAATATCCTGGAGGTTTAAAAATGGCAGAATACAAACTTGAACTCAAGAATGTATCCAAGTCGTTCCCTGGTGTTAAGGCATTGGATAATGTTCAGTTAAGTCTTCGCCCAGGTTCCGTACTTGCTCTGATGGGTGAGAATGGTGCAGGTAAATCCACATTAATGAAATGCTTATTCGGTATATATCATATGGATGCCGGTGAAATCTACATTGATGGTGAGAAGGTCGACATTAAGGATCCAGACGATGCTATGGAGAAAGGTATCGCGATGGTCCATCAGGAGCTTCAGCCGGTACTTGCACGTTCCATTGCAGAAAATATGTATCTTGGACGTTTCCCGGTTCATAAATATGGACCATTACAGGTCATTGACCATAAAACAATGAATGCTGAAACTACAAAGTGGTTAAAGCAGCTTGGACTGGATTTCGATCCGAACGCATTACTTGGTTCTCTTTCTGTAGGACAGATGCAGTGTGTTGAGATCGCAAAAGCAGTTTCCCATAATGCGAAAGTAATCATCTTCGATGAACCTACATCTTCATTATCGGATAAGGAAGTTGACTTCCTTTTCAAGATTATGAATCAGCTGAGAGATCAGGGTGTAGCAATGATTTACATCTCTCATAAGATGGATGAAATCAAGAAGATTGCGGATGATGTTCAGATTATGCGTGATGGACATTATATCGGTACTTGGAGAGCTGATGAGCTCACAATCGATGAAATCATCACAAAGATGGTCGGTCACGAACTGACTGAAGTATATCCTGAACACCGTCATAAAATTGGTGATGTAATTTTGGAATGTAACGATGTTTCTTCGATTCATCCAAAATCATTCCAACACGTAAGTTTCAATCTGCGTAAAGGTGAGATTATTGGTTTTGGTGGTCTGGTCGGCGCACAGAGAACAGAACTTATGGAAGGTATCTTCGGTATCCGTCACTTAGCATCTGGTACAATCAAGATCAACGGTAAAGAAGTTGTTATCCACAAACCAGCGGATGCAATGAAAGATGGTATCGGTATGATCACAGAAGATAGACGTGGTAATGGTATTGTTGCATGTCTATCTATCAAAGATAATGTTGGTATCACAGTTTATGATAAGTACTTGAAGTATGGCTTTGTACTGGATCACAAGAAGATTAACAAGGTCGTTGATGATAGTATCAAACAGTTAAGTATCAAGACACCAAGTATGCAGCAACAGATTGGTAATTTGTCTGGTGGTAACCAGCAGAAAGTTATCGTTGCAAAGTGGTTGGCAAATGATCCAGATATTCTGATCATGGATGAGCCTACACGTGGTATCGATATTGGTGCAAAACATGAAATTTACGAAATCATGGAGAACCTTGCAGATCAGGGTAAATCCATTATTATGATTTCTTCTGAAATGCCTGAACTTATTGGTATGTCTGATAGAATCTATGTCATGAGTGAAGGCAAAATGACAGGTGAAATCACAGATCGTGCGGATATGACTCAGGAAAAGATCATGGGTTATGCTGCACAGTATTAATCGGGGGAAAATAAAATGATCGGTAAGAAAAATATCAAAGATGTCCTGATCAACAATGCGGTCATTATTGTAATGATTGTATTGGTTATTATCTCAGGTATCATTAAACCAACATTCTTTAGTAAAGCAAACATCATGAACATTCTCGGCAATATGTCCTACCGTCTGGTTATCGCTCTTGGTATTGCAGGATGCGTTATCACAGGTGGATGTGATCTGTCCGGTGGACGTATGGTAGGTTTTGCTGCCTGCTTAGCTGGTACACTTTTACAGAAAATGGACTATTCCGGTAAATTCTTCCCAGGCATGGAGCCACTGAATCCATTCGTAGTTCTGATTATCGTTATGGTTATTTGCGCTATCTGTGGTGCTATCACAGGTGGATTCATCGCTTACTTACACGTGCCACCATTTATTGCTACATTAGCAATGATGGAAATCATTTATGGTGTTGGTCTTCTCTATACAGGTGCTAAGCCATTAGGTGGTTATACAACGGCATATACAAACTTCTCGACGGGGAAATTCCTAGGACTTTCATGGCTGGTGTGGATTGCAATTGCTGTAATGGCTATTACATGGTTCATCTTTAACATGACACGTCATGGAAAGTACATGTATGCAATCGGTGGTAATACGCAGGCGGCTGAAGTTGCAGGTGTTCCAGTTGCTAAGACTCTTGTTATCATCTATGCAAAGGCAAGTGCTTACTTCGCATTAGCCGGATTCATGTTAGGCGCAAAAGCTGGTGGTGCTTCAATCAACACAGGACTTTCCTACGAAATGGAAGGTATTGCAGCGTGTGCACTTGGTGGTGTATCCGTAACCGGTGGTCGTGGTAAAGTTTCATCCGCTCTGCTTGGTGTCTTCGTCCTTGAAACATTAAAGGTTGCCTTACAGTACCTTGGTGTCAATGCGAATGCACAGTATATTGCAATTGGTATCGTCATCTTCGTCGCAATTACACTTGATATTCGTAAGTACGTACAGAAGAAATAATAGAAACAGTAAACCAAATACTTTCAGAAGAGCTACTTTCCCAGAGTGGCTCTTTTTTTGTACGGATTATGTCAAAATAAGAGAACAGATGCACCTTTTTGCTATAAAAAATAGGCGTTTTGCTTGAATTGTGTAGAGATTATACGGAAGGAAAGGGTGTTTCATAGTAAAATAGAGGTACGAGTTATTCGTAACTCTTTTTCTGTGTGGATTGGAGGCTATTATGTCATTAACAGAATATATAAATGCATCATGGGTCGTTCTTCTGATTGCGGCGATGTGTTTTTGGTATTCCTATGTATTATTAGGAAGAAAAGATATTGATAAGATTCGTTTAAAGGGATCCAAACCGGTACCTAAGAGTAAGAGAGTTGCTTATGCGAATGAAGCTGGACGTATTATGCTTGGTACAGCAATTTCGGCATTGATTATTGCGGTAATTCGTTATTTTAATCAACCAATCAGTTTTATTTTGATGGTCATTCTATTTGTCGCATTTATTATTTTGTGGAAGAAGACATATGACAAATATGAATAAATATAATGTTATGTTATGTGATGATGAACCGGATGTTGCCGAAACTATTATTTCGAAATTAGATTGGGACTCATTAGGTTATAATCAGCCACGATATGCTCATAATGGTCTAGAAGCTCTTGAAATGGCGGAAGAAAGTATGCCGGATGTTGTGATGACCGATATACGTATGCCATATATGGATGGTCTGACATTAGCTAAAAAATTGAAAACACAATATCCTAGTATCCGTATCATTATTTTTTCTGGCTTTGATGAGTTTGAATATGCCAAAGAAGCCATTCGTCTTTCGGCAGAAGAATATATTCTAAAGCCAATCGATAGTGAAGAATTGCAAAAAGTATTTGAACGTATTCATGCTGCTTTAGATAAAGAATTAGATGATCGTACAAATGTGGAAAAGTTAGAAGCATACTATCGCCAGAGTCTTCCTACATTACAGGAGAACTTCCTATCTTCTTTGATGGAAGGAAATATTCCAGATGCTTTTATTGAACGTGGAATGAAGGATTATCATATTCATCTAACAGGACCTTACTATACCGTTCTTGTTATTCATACCTCAAAAACGCATACGCCTCCTGGAATTTCTCCGATGTTATTATCCGTATCGGTACGTAAGTTGGCGGAAGATAAATTGTCACAGTTTCCTTTACAGCTTTTTGGTTATTTAGGAAATACATGTGCACTTGTTTCCTTGCAGAAAGAAGACCAGATTAATGCGTTGACAGATGGTATGGATTCATTCTGTCGTCTTGCTTATGGGACGATGAAGGCAGTCGTAACAGTCGGAGTTGGTATGGTTGTGGATAATGTAAAGGATCTTGCGATGTCTTATAATGGCGCACGTCAAGCTGTGAGTTATCGCGTCCTGTATGGAACATGTAAAGCCATCAATATTAAAGAGATTGCTCCAGAGGAACATGATAACCAGAGTGAGATGGAAGATGCGAACTTACGAGAAATCTTTAAACAGATTCGTTTAAATAGTAAAGAAGGATTAAAACAAGCTGTCCACACTTTTATTTTCTCAAATGAAGATCATATGAAGACGATTCAGGACTATCGTTTCTTTGTGATGGATATTATGACAGAGATGTATCGTTTTGCGCGGAGTAATCATTTAGATACAACCAATATGTTTGATGGAAGTACAGAAGTTTATAGCTATGCTTCACGTATTGAAAAAACAGATCTTGAGAATAAACTTTTTAAGGAATGTAGTAGTTTACAGAAATTGATGAATGATTCACGTTCCAATTCTACGCGTAGCTTTGTTACGAAAGCCAAAGATTATGTGAGTGAGAACTATTACAATGAGAATCTGAGTGTGGAATCTATTTGTAGCGAACTTGGTGTATCTGCTGCATACTTCTCTACGGTATTTAAAAAAGAGACAGGGAAGCCTTTTACACAATATCTAACAGATGTTCGTATGGAAAAAGCAGTACAATTATTAATGGAAAAAGATCTGAAGACATATATTATCGCAAGAGAGGTAGGGTATTCAGATCCGAACTATTTCAGTTATGCATTCAAGAAGAAGTTCGGTGTGTCCCCAAGTAAATATAAATCAGGTAAATAATATGCACGAAAAAAATCCCAATTCATTAAAAATAACGGAGAAGATCCAAGGACTTGTTCATAAGTTCCGTTCGCGTACCGTGAATATACAGACGATTATTATGTTCAACTATGCGATTATGGCCCTTATCGTTATGACGATGATGGGATTTTCTTTTTATTTTCAATTTACAAGACAATCAAAATTAAATATTACTGCAGCTGCGCAACAAACAATTAGCCAGACGGAGCTTGGTCTTGATAATTACTTAATCGGGATGCGTAATATATCCGATGCGGTTTATTACAATGTAATTAAAAATACAGATATTGGGAATGAAAGTCTCGATTCTCAATTTAATCTATTATACGAATCCAATCGTGATGATATTATATCGATTGCTCTATTTAAAGAAGATGGAACGTTGATTTCAGCTTCACCGATTTCTCTTTTAAAAGAGGGCGTTGATGTAAGGAATCAAGAGTGGTTCCAAGAAGCAAATCAGGATATTGCGAATATCCACTTTTCTTCTCCACATGTACAGAATTTATTTGATGATCCAACGGGCAGATATAATTGGGTCATCTCTTTAAGTGTATCCGTGGAAATTACAGAAAATGGAATTCCTGGTAGAGGTGTTCTACTTGTGGATATGAATTATGCTTCCATTAATCAGATGCTTGGGGATATCAATGATGAATCGAATCAAGAATATATGTATTTGATTGATAATATGGGTAAAATCATTTATCATCCGCGACAGATGTTGATTAACGCAGGAATTGAAAAAGAAAATAATATGGATATGGTCCTGTTAGAAGATGGTGTACATGATTATAAGAAAGATGGCAATGCGATGCGTATTGTAGTCGGTTCTGTCAGTTATACTGGGTGGAAGTTGATTACGGTCATACCAAATAATCGTTTCTCCTTCTCTTTTAATGAGACGCGTTATTTTATGTTTGCTGTTTTCTTAGTATCCGTATTGGCAATGTTACTGTTCAATAGTTTTATATCTCAGAAAATCACAAAGCCAATCCGTAACTTAGATGATTCGGTAAAACGAATGGACAACGGTATGAAGGGAAATGTCGATGTGGATCCACATGCAAGTAAAGAAGTAAAGCACTTGGGTATGGCCATTCAGTCTTATAAAGAAAAAAATGATCAACTGATGAAGGATATTGTCCGTGAGCAACAAGAGCAGAGACGTTCGGAACTAGATGCTCTGCAGTCGCAGATCAATCCACATTTCTTATATAACACATTAGATTCTATTGTATGGATGATTGAAAAAGGGGATAAGAATAAAGAAGCTGTCTTTATGGTCACTCAGTTAGCAAGTTTGTTCCGCGTCTCTTTATCGAAAGGAAAGACAATTATTTCGATTGAAGATGAGTTAAAACATGTTAATAACTATTTGAATATTCAGTCGGTTCGTTTTAATCGTTCCTTTGAAACGGTATGGGATGTACCGGAAGAATTAAATAAGTATTGTACTGTTAAGTTGATCTTACAACCAATTGTGGAGAATTCGATTAACTATGGTATCCGTAATATGGAAGAAGAAGGTATCATTGAAATCAAAGGAAGAAAAGTAGGTGAGGATATTTATCTTTCTGTATCGGACAATGGGATTGGTATTCCAGAAGAAGACCTTGAACAATTATTAGATGAGACAGTGGATCATAAGCATGTACAAGGATCTGGAGTTGGTATTATTAATATTCAAAAACGTATCCAATTACGCTTTGGAGAGGAATATGGTCTTACAATCGATAGTGAACCAGATGAAGGAACTTGTGTGACGATTCATATTCCAGCCGTACCATATACAAAGGAGAACTGTGAGAAGTTAGAAGGAGGAACGTATCATGAAAAAGCATAGTTATGCATTTCGTTTTCTTGTTCTGACGCTTGTTGTTCTGATTGCTATTTTTACATTATTGGCTTTTAGTGGAACTGGGGAAGAGCCTGTCTATCAGATTGCTATCGTTGTTCCGGATAGTCAGAATGACAGATGGGCAAACTTTCGAAGTGGAGCACGTCAAGCGGCACAGGATTTTAATGTTGAGCTATCTTATGTTACGACAGATACTTTTCATTCTTATCAAGAACAGGATGAAGTTGTACAAGAAGAGCTCCTCAATGGCGCCGATGCACTTGTTCTCGAACCGGCAGTCAGTAAAGGGACGGCTCAATGGCTTCAAACTATTACCAATCAAGCTCCGCTTGTGCTGATCAATAGTTCCGCATCTTATGTGGAGAATGAGAACTGTGCAACGGTGTCTCCAGATAATCGTTCTCTTGGGCGTTCATTAGCTTCCGAGGTCATTGTTGCAAGTGGAGGTCATTTAGCAGGGCATAAAGTTGGTATTTTGATTGGCAATGAAAGCTTGACAATGAATCAAGAAAGAAAAGAAGTTTTTGAACATTCAACAGAAAAAGCGGGTGGTACAATCACTTGGACATTGTCTGGTGTGGAAAATATAGAAGAAGCTCTGCAAAAAGAGCAGACGGTGGATACGATTGTATGTTTAGATCCTATTGTTTTAGATGAAGCTATCGAATATTGTGGAGAAAAGGGAATACAATTATTCGGTATCGGTTGTTCGGAAAATAGTTCGTATGCATTAGATAAAGGAATTATTCGTTCTTTATTAGTTGTAAATGATTTTAATGTAGGATATCAAAGTATTAAAATGCTACATGATAAATGTGCAAATCAGTTAGTTGAGTTAAAAGATGGTACAGCCGATTATCATGTCATAAATAAAGAAAATATGTATACAGAGGATAATGAGAAACTGATGTTCCCAATGAATCATTAGGAGGTGTACATGTTAAAGAAACTATTACAGATTTTATTACCACTGACACTTCTGACAGGATGTGCAGTGGAGAATGGAATGCGTATCCCTCAAAAGATTAAGATAGGTATTTCTGTTTATGATAGACATGATACATTTTTATCTTTATTGATGGATGATTTCAAGTCGGAAATTAGTTATTTGGATAATGTTTCTATCTCAATCAGTGATGCGGAGAATGATCAGTTAAAACAGAACGGTCAAGTGAAAGAAATGATCCATAATGGTTATGATGTCATCTGTGTTAATCTTGTGGATCGTACAGCGCCTCGTAAGATCATTGATATGGCGAAAGCAAGCGATATTCCAATTATATTCTTTAATCGCGAGCTTGTGGAAGAGGATATGCAGATATGGGCAAAGCTCTATTATATCGGTTCGGATGCAAAGGAAGCCGGTGAGCAAGAAGGACAGATTGTAATCGATGGTTGTGCGAAACAGAACGTGGATAAAAATGGGGACGGCTTTATTCAATATGTCGTTCTAGAAGGGGAAGCAGGGCATCAGGATGCAGTCGTGCGTACAGAACAGTCGGTTGCTACGATCTTAAAAGCAGGAATTGAGTTAGATAAACTCGGTGCCGCAATAGCGAACTGGAATCGTGCGGAAGCACGAACAAAAACAAATCAGCTCTTTCATGACTTTGGTAGTCAGATTGAGCTGATTCTTTCCAATAATGATGATATGGCACTTGGTGCAATTGATGCATTATCTTCTGCACCGATTTCGAAAGAAGAGTGGCCATTTATTGTTGGAATCGATGGCACACCAGATAGCTTGCAAGCAATCAAAGATGGGCTGTTGAATGGAACGGTCTATAATGATGCAGCAGGACAAGCTAAGGCAATGGCAGAGCTTTCCTATCGCCTCGCAACAGGAAAAGGACTCGGTTCTTTACACTTGATTGCAGATAAATATATTCGTCTCCCCCATGAAATTGTTACACAAGAAAATGTAGATTCTTATATGGAAAGATGTGTTTCCCAATAAGTTTCTCCATTTTCTAATAAGCTTTTGTATGTATCAATCAGAATTTGACGGAATTCTGCACATTCCTTCTGAAGACCAAATTCTGCGGGTAATAAATTGGTGATTGCATCAATATCATTTGCGATGCGCATGGCAGTGTTCTGATCACTTACCTTTAACATGCCAAATACAGCACTTCGATAGGAAGTGCTATTGGCGCAGAGAGTAATCCATGTACGGGCAAAGTCTTTCCATTCTTCGTGTAGAATGGAATTACGTTCATGATTTAAGATACAGAGTTCTGTGAAATATTCACGGATCTCTTTTTCTTTATGACGATGATTTAAAAAACTTGTTTTTTCGGTAGAAGCTGTTTTTAGATTCATCCAAGCACGTAGGAAAAGATCGGGACGTTTTCCATTCTTTTCATGTCCATAGCGGATATGTAATACGTTGAGACGTTCATGGTCTTCTTTGGATTCGGGACTTTGAGATAATATCTGTTTTAGATATTTCTCTCTTTCATTAATATTTTCCACTTCATAATAATGAAGTGGCCATTGATCTAAGTAATCGATTTTTTCTTCTGTTTTCTGTAACATATGTTCACCTCTTCAGTATAGTAGCATACTTCTCTCTACTTAGAAGGCTCTCATATACAGAACAGAACAATTGTGAGTGTCAAGACTGTATTTTTATGCTAGCTCTGTTATACTTTGGTTGCCGAGGGTCCACATATTTTTCCTACAATTTGATATACGGGAATCCTGACTGGAGACTTCTGTGTGAATGCTCAGTACGGCTGAGAATCCTAATGGATGACCAAGGATACCCACCTCTACAGAAGAGGGAACATATATCAGCCTTCGGCCTTTGTATAAAATAAGACTGTTTCATTTTATGAGACGGTCTTTTTCTTATCCAAGAGCCCACGAATGTGAATTTGGTCTTATAATAATACGTATATGAAAAATACAAGCTCAATTAAATTAATGACCGAGGGCAATGTAGCGAAGATTATCCTTGCTTATGCGGCCCCTATTTTTATCGGTAATCTTTTCCAGCAAATGTACAATACGGCTGACTCGTTGATTGTAGGAAACTTTGTCGGACAAAATGCATTGGCTGCCGTTACTTCTGTAGGACCTTTGACATACCTTCTGATTGGGTTCTTTATGGGATTTTCCACTGGTGGTGGTGTCATTATTGCGCGTGAAGTTGGTGCAGGAAGAGAGGAACAAGCATCAAAAGCGGTTCATACTCTTGTTGCATTAGGTCTTGTCATGGCAGTCGCAATGACATTAATCGGTTGTTTCTTTACTCCTATTCTTTTGGAATGGATGGGGACGCCAGCAGACGTACTTCCTTTAGCTGCAACTTATTTAAGAATCTACTTTGCAGGTAGTATTGCATTAGTTATGTACAATATTTTAGTAGGTATCTTAAATGCGGGTGGAGATAGTAAACATCCATTGTATTACCTTATTATTAGTTCGGTAATCAATGTTATTGGAGATATTATATTGATTACACAGTTCCATATGGGGGTTGCTGGTGCGGCCGTTGCGACAATCGCATCGCAGTTCTTTGCTATGTTACTATGTTTAAGAAGATTATTGCGTGAGAAGAGTATGATTGCGCTACGTTTAAAAGATATTCGTTTTCACTCGGATATGTTACGTCAGATCTTCAATTATGGATTTCCAACAGCAATGCAGGGATGTGTCATTGACCTTGCAAACATTATGATTCAGTCTTACTACAATTCTTTTGGAGCAGCGACTGTTGCAGGTATTGGGGCATATACAAAAGTCGAAGGATTTGTATTCTTACCGGTAACAGCATTCTCGATGGCTATGACGACTTTTATCTCTCAAAATCGCGGGGCTGGTAAACATCATCGTGTCAAAGAAGGAATGCGTTTTGGTCTTATCGCAAGCGCTATAGCCATTGAAATCATTGGCATTACCTTCTTTATCTTTGCGCCTGTATTCATCAGTGCTTTCAATCGTACTCCAGAAGTCATTGCGGCGGGTGTTTCGCGTGCACATACATGTTCCTTATTCTATTGTTTCTTAGGATTCTCACATGTTGTATCAGCAATCTTACGAGGCGAAGGAAGACCAGTCATGCCAATGGCAGTTATGTTGATATGTTGGTGTGCGGTACGTGTCATAACTTTGATGACAATTGGTAAGGTCGTACATGAGATTGCATTAGCGAACTGGTTATATCCGATCACTTGGATGTTATCTTCGATTGTCTTTGCATGGGACTTACGGAAGTACCATCCATTTAGTGATAAACCAGAAGAAGTTGCACTTCCATATTGAACTAGAAAATCTTTAATTAGTTGAAAAATCACTGAAACTCTCATTAATCTGATGCATCAGTGATTTTTTTGTTTGTGTATATGAAAGGATGAATACTGCTTTCAATCTTATCATTTAGATATGGCTTGTAGTAATTCTTCTTACTTCGATAATATTATGGAAATATCTTGCTAAAAAGAAAGTAAGAAGGGGGAAGCGTAAGTATTGTATGAATTATAATCGGATAAGAAAAAAGAGACTGCTTATGGAGTGAACCCCGAAAGTTGGACAAAGTTAAAGTTCAACTTGGAGGGGTCATTTTTTATGAAATTAACTTATGAACAAAAACTAAAAGCCCATAAAGATTGGAAAAGCAATCTTAAATCGCCCAAGCAGTGAGCAAATCCATCACTGCCTCAAATTACTAAATCAGATTTCAAATCCAATGTATGCTCAAGTTCAAGATATGTTAAATAAAGCTTTTGATAAATATAAGGACCTAAAAGGTTTCATACTCTGTTCAGACTAAGGAAGTCAATATCATAGTTTTCTTGAAAGTAATTTGTCAAATTAAGTGCAACATCTAATGTGAGTTTATAATT